>JANNMV010000054.1:0-10310 GCA_031398205.1 Pseudomonadota bacterium
CTGAGGTTGATAAAAAATTGGCTCGACGCGCTGTGCGGATCCGGCGTACGTGCCATGGCAACGGTGTAGGTGTCGTTGGTGAGGCCGTTGGTTGCCTCGTTCTTGATCGTCGCGTTGGTTGCTTTTTCTTTCATGCCCGGCGCCATGCCGCCGCCTTGGATCATGAAGCCATCGATCACGCGGTGAAACAGTGTGTTGCTATAGTGGCCGCTATCGACATAGCCTAAAAAATTGGCGACGGTGAGCGGTGCTTTCGCTTGATCGAGTTCGAGCGTGATGGCGCCGTGATTGGTGTGCAGTCTAACCATGGGAAAATTCTCTTTCGTTGATTTACAGGATGTGGATTGCGTTGCGGCGGGTTTCTCGTCGGCACAGGCTTGCAGCACCGTGCCCGAGACGATTAAACCCATCGCGTTGGTTAAAAACCGGCGGCGTGGAAGCATAGTTTCGGCGAATGTTTCAAAAGATAACGAAGTTGGAATTTTACCAAACCCCGCCGCAATTCTCCTAATACGCGCTTTTCGTCCTTGGAATTTCACTCTGAAAAGAACTCGCGAACTTTGTCCATCCAGGATTTCGCGCGCGGATTGTGGCGTGCGTCCTGTTGATTGATGACCTCAAGCTCGCGCAGCAATTCCCGCTGTCGCTCCGTGAGGCGCACCGGTGTTTCCACCACGACGTGGCACATCAGATCGCCGTGCGCGGCACTGCGCAATCCTTTGATGCCTTTGCCACGCAGCCGAAATACCTGGCCGCTTTGCGTTTCGGCCGGAACTTTGATTTTCGCGTGACCATCAAGGGTCGGGATTTCGATCTCGCCGCCCAGCGCCGCCGTGGTGAAACTTACCGGCATTTCACAATGCAGATCGCTGTGTTCGCGCGTGAACACTGGGTGAGGCTTGATGTGAATTACCACATAAAGATCGCCGGATGGCCCGCCGCTGGCGCCGCGTTCACCTTCGCCCGTTAGGCGAATACGATCGCCTTCGTCGACGCCCGAGGGAATTTTTACCGACAGGGTTTTCTGTTGTTTCACGCGGCCGGCGCCTTGGCACGGGGCGCACGGTGTCGAGACCATTTTGCCGCTGCCGTGGCAGCGCGGACAAGTTTGTTGCAGCGAGAAAAATCCCTGCTGCATGCGCACTTCGCCGCGGCCGTTACAGGTCGTACAGGTTTGCGGCTGCGTGCCGGGTTTTGCGCCGCTGCCGTGGCAGGTTTCACATTCTTCCATGGTGGGAATGCGGATCTTGGTCTCGGTACCGCGCGCGGCTTCTTCCAAGCCGATTTCCAAGTTGTAGCGCAAGTCGGCGCCGCGATACACACCTTGTCGCCCACCACCACCGCGGCCGCCGAAAATTTCGCCGAAGATGTCGCTGAAGGCATCGCCGAAGCCGCCCATGCCCGCCCCGGGACCCATGCCCTGGCTCGGCTCCACGCCCGCGTGCCCATACTGATCGTAGGCCTGGCGCTTGTTGGCATCAGTCAATATTTCGTAGGCCTCCTTCGCCTCCTTAAAATGTTCCTCCGCCTTGGGATTATCAGGATTGCGATCGGGATGAAACTTCATCGCCATTTTGCGAAACGATTTTTTGATTTCGTCTTCGGGCGCATCGCGGTTAACGCCGAGAACTTCGTAGTAGTCTTTTTTTGCCATGAGTTTTTAGGATCGAGGATTTAGGAGTTAGGATTTAGGGCCGTATGGAGTTAATCGTCGCGAGTTAAATGACGAAAGGCTAGTCGGTCAAAAAACCAACTAGCCCTTGGCGCCGACTCTCTAATACCTGGCTATTTTTTAACTTCTTCAAATTCCGCATCGACCACATTATCGTCATTCGGCTTGCTCTCGCCCGCCTCGCCTTGCGCCGCGCCAGTCGCACCCGCTGCCGCCTGTGCCGCTTGTGCATCGGCATACATTTTCTCGCCAAGTTTTTGCGAGGCTTCCATCAGCGTTTGGTTTTTCGCTTCGATGGCGTCCTTGTCGTTGGACTTGACTGCTTCTTCGGCGTCCTTGATGGCTAATTCGATCTTGGCCTTCTCGTCGCCGTCGAGTTTGTCGCCGTACTCGCCTAACGATTTTTTCACGCTGTGAACCATCGCTTCGAGGCCGTTGCGGGCATTCACCAACTCAAGAATTTTCTTATCTTCTTCGGCGTTGGCCTCGGCATCTTTCACCATGCGTTGGATATCATCTTCGGATAAACCAGAGCTCGCCTTGATGGTGATTTTGTTCTCTTTGCCCGTGGCTTTGTCTTTGGCATTGACGTGCAAAATACCATTGGCGTCGATGTCGAACATGACTTCGATTTGCGGCATGCCGCGCGGCGATGGCGGAATCCCTTCCAAGTTGAATTGGCCGAGGGATTTGTTGCCCGCCGACACATCGCGCTCGCCTTGCAGCACGTGAATCGTCACCGCCGATTGATTGTCGTCCGCGGTGGAAAACACCTGCTGCGCCTTGGTCGGGATGGTGGTGTTTTTCTTGATCAGCTTAGTCATCACGCCGCCGAGGGTTTCGATGCCGAGCGACAACGGTGTTACATCGAGCAGCAGCACATCTTTTACGTCGCCCTGCAACACGCCGCCTTGCACCGCCGCGCCGACGGCGACCGCTTCGTCCGGGTTCACGTCTTTACGCGGCTCTTTGCCGAAAAACTCGCGCACTTTGTCGACCACTTTTGGCATGCGTGTCATACCGCCGACCAGGATTACGTCCTCAATGTCGGAGACTTTCACGCCGGCATCTTTGATGGCGACGCGGCACGGCTCGATGGTGCGCTCGATCAATTCGTCCACCAGGCTTTCGAACTTGGCGCGGGTAATCTTCATCGCCAAGTGTCGCGGCCCGTTTTGATCCGCCGTGATATAGGGCAGATTGATTTCCGTTTGCTGCGACGAGGACAATTCGATCTTGGCTTTCTCCGCCGATTCTTTCAGCCGCTGCAATGCGAGCACGTCTTTGGACAGATCGACGCCTTGATCCTTTTTGAATTCCGTGACGACGTAGTCGATCAAGCGTTGGTCGAAGTCTTCACCACCCAAGAAGGTATCGCCGTTAGTCGACAATACTTCGAACTGATGTTCCTTGTCGATTTCAGCGATATCGATAATGGAAATATCGAACGTGCCGCCGCCTAAGTCATACACCGCGATTTTGCGATCGCCTTCCTTTTTGTCCAGGCCGAACGCCAACGCCGCCGCAGTCGGCTCGTTGATGATGCGCTTAACGTCCAGACCGGCGATGCGGCCTGCATCTTTCGTTGCCTGGCGCTGCGAATCGTTGAAGTAGGCAGGCACCGTGATCACGGCTTCCGTGACCGGCTCGCCAAGATAATCTTCAGCGGTCTTTTTCATTTTCATCAATACTTGCGCGGAGATTTCCGGCGGGGCAATTTTTTTGCCGCGCACTTCCACCCAAGCGTCGCCATTCGGCGCTTTGGAAATTGTATAGGGCATCATGTTGATGTCCTTTTGCACTTCTTTTTCTTCGAAGCGGCGACCGATCAAGCGCTTCACCGCATACAACGTATTGCGCGGATTGGTGACGGCTTGGCGTTTCGCCGAGGCGCCGACCAAAATTTCGCCGTCTTCTTGATAGGCGATGATGGAAGGCGTGGTGCGCGTGCCTTCGGAATTCTCGATCACTTTCGGTACGCCATTCTCCATGATAGCGACGCAAGAATTGGTGGTGCCAAGATCGATGCCGATAATTTTTGCCATGATTGTTCCTTAATTGCCTAGAAGTTTTCGATGTTCTTAAAGTTGGGACTTAGCCTGGGATTTCAAGCCGATGGCTACACTGGATCAGCCTTCGCTTGGGCTACGGTCACCATCGCCGGGCGTAGCACGCGCTCGTTCAGCAAATAGCCCTTCTGCAACACGCAGACCACGCTATTCGCGGGCGCGTCGGCTTCGACGGCGGCGATGGCCTGATGTTTGTGAGGATCGAATTTTTCGCCGAGGGGATTCATCTCGACCACCTTGGATTTTTCAAACGCCGCGCTGAGTTGCTTCAGCGTGAGTTCGACACCGCTATGCAAGGTCTCAACCGTCGGCTCCTTGTGTGCGAGTGCGGCTTCCAAGCTATCCCTCACGGCCAATAGTTCGTTGGCGAAATTTTCCACGGCGAACTTGCGCGCGTTGCTGACATCGGCAATGGCCCGTTTGGCGGCGTTGTCCATGTCCGCCTTGGCGCGTAGGAAAAGATCATAATTTTCCGTCGCCTTGGCTTGCGCGGCTTCCAATTGCTGCTCCAGTGTCGGCACCGCTTGCTCGGCATTTGGATCGACCGGCATGGCTTCGTCGCCTGACAGATAGGTATTGTCTCCCGTCATAAAACCTTCTCTCTTTTAGAATGGGTTGCACATGGGGACGGGGATTGGGGCTTTCAAGCCCTAAAAATATTGAAAGTCCATTGCCTGTAGAGCTAATAGGAATGCGGCGATCCGGCTATGCCGCGCCAGGAGGCAAGCGGGGCGCGGCTCCTGGCGCCGTCGATGTATGGCGAGGGAAATTGAGACGTGATCGAGCAGATGAGGTTAAAGCTAGTCAAAACTTCCGTTTCTTTAACGGCGGTCGTAACGGCCGGAAAGGAGGCATTTGTCGCGTAGCAGAGGCGGCAAAAAATTGACTGAACCATTGCATCGGTGCTAACCAGTGCTCCGCGAGCCAGACGGCCTCCAGACGTTCACAGTTAGAAAACATTTTGTGGATCCCTTCATGTTGCAGAAGTCCGTTTGCGGCTACAATAAAATCTCAGCCCAAAAATAATATCAACACCAAAATCCGCGGCATCTCCCAATCTCTTCCCCTTATCGGTATGAACATCATATTACGCAACATTTTTGCGGCAGTCGTCGCGTTGTGCGCCGCTCGGGCTAGCGCGTTAACGCCGCAAGAAGTCTTTCGACTGAGTGAGCCCTCGGTAGTTTCCCTCGAGGTCATTGACGATCGCGCGACGATTTTAGCCGCTTACTCAGCAATTGCGTTGGACAAAGATCGCATCGTCACGCAATGCGATTTGCTTAGCGTCGGGCCCGTGCTTCGCGTCTCCTACCGTGGCCGCTCGGCCATAGCGACCCCGGCGCGGCGCGACAATCGGCGTAACTTATGCACCCTTACAGTGACAGGCCTTAACTTGGCGCCATCGCGCCTTGTGCAAGAAGGTCGCGCGCCGACCGTGGGCGGCACGGTATACGCCCTCGGCAACACCTTGGGATTGGGAATTGGCATTTCCGACGGCGTGATCTCGGGCTTACGTGAATACGCCGGCGATTCCTATATCCAGTTTACAGCGCCGATCGCGCCGGGCTCCAAGGGCGGTGGGCTATTTGATTCGGAAGCGCGTTTGGTTGGTGTTATTCAGTATCGGCCGTTAGGCGGCCAGAACGTTAATTTCGCCCAACCGGCAAAATGGCTTAGCCAAATCGACGGGCGTAGCGAACAGGCGAGCCGCAATGGAGATTGGAGCACCCGCGCTTTTGCACTGAGCCGAGAAGAAAACTGGCGAGCGCTGGCTGAACACGCGCAGAGTTGGTTAGCGGCGGATGGGAACTCAAGTGATGCGTGGTTCCATCTAGCCTATGCCCGCTTAGGGCTGGGTGAATGGCAGTTGGCCGAGCGCGGTTATCGCGAGGTGCTAAAGCGAGAACCGGGCGCGCTGAACGCGGCGACCGGTGCAGCCCGCGCCTTAGTCGCGTTAAAGCAAAACACGGCTGCTCTTGATCTTCTGCGCCCGTGGCTGGCGCAGCACCGAGAGCATGGTGAGCTCTGGTCCATCATTGGGTTTGCCGAGCTTAACTTGGGCCATCTGGATAAATCCGAGACGGCTTTTCAGGAAGCGATTCGCTTCGAACCGTGGAATATAGAAGCGCGCGTTGGCCTGGTCAGTCTGGCACGCAGTCGACAAGATTGGCGTAGCGCGTTGCGAGAACTGCGCGTGCTTGCCGGGACCAACATGGAGGACAAAGACACTTGGTTACAACTCGCGGAAGCGTATCTCCGCCAAGGTAGGCCGGCGCGCGCCTTAGCCAGCGTCGAGCAAATTCTCGTCGTTGATCCTAGCAATGCCGATGCCCTATTGTGGAAAGGCAACGCGTTGATTGCCCTCAAGCGCCACCGCGAAGCGATCGATGTCATCAAACAAAGTTTGACCGGTAAATTGCGTAGTCCCATATGGGGTTGGTCGGCCTTGGGCGACGCCTACACCGAGCAGAGGCTCTGGCCAGAAGCGATCACCGCATACCGTGAAGGCTTGAAGCTCGCGCCTGGGGACGTTATCGTGCAGCAAAAGCTGGGCATTGCGCTCAAAGATAGCGGTCAGTTCAGTGATGCGTTAGCGTTGTTCGAAAAGCTCAAGCTGAACAAACCCGACGACCCTTTCCCGTGGCGCCAGATCGGCTTCGTGCACGGTTATTTGGATCAAGCGAACAAAGCAATTCCCGCCTTCGAGCGTTCGCTTGCAATCGATCCGACGCAACCGAAAGTGTGGCGCGCACTGATGGATGCCTACCACTCGGCTGGCCGGCTTGTCGATATGCGGCGAGCCTACGACAAACTCTCGGCATTGGATCGTGGGTGGGCGGAAGCGGCCTACCGCAACTTAATACTTCCCTATGAGTCGGCGCGATGAAGCAAATTATTCTATTGATTTGCCTCGCCAGCGCGCATGCGGTCGCGGACGAGGCCGTCAGCGTATTTGAACGTGTGCGCGATTCCGTTTTATCGGTTGTCGTGTTGGATGAGCAGGGCGAACCCTATGGGGAAGGTAGCGCGGTGGTTATCGGCGTGGCCCAAGTGATTACCAATTGCCACGTAGTCGCCGAGGCCTCGACTATCAGCATCAAGGTGGGCGAACGAAAACTAAGCGCTAAATTGCAACACGCCGATGTGCCGCGCGACCTATGCTCGCTAAGCGTGGATGGGCTCGCCGCACCAGTGGTCAACATGCGCAATTATCGCGAACTTAAAATTGGGGAGCGGGTGTACGCAGTGGGTAATCCCCTGGGGTTTGAACTCTCCGTAAGTGCCGGACTCGTTTCGTATCTCGGCGATGGTCGCGGTGAGCCGCGCATTATCATTACGGCGGCGCTGTCTCCGGGTTCAAGTGGCGGCGGCTTGTTTGACGCCGAAGGTCGATTAGTCGGCATCACCACCGCCGTGTTGCGCTACGGCCAAAACACCAACGTGGCTTTGCCGGCTGATTGGATCGCGGAGTTACCCAAGCGCAGCAAGGCGCCGGTCGTGGTTAGTTCCGATTCGCGGCCGGATCCGAATTGGCACGAAGAAGCAGACAAGCTGCGCATTGCGCAAAAGTGGAGCGAACTTTTGGCGCTCACCAACGATTGGCGCAAGGCTTATCCTATCAGCGCGGATGCCAATACTTCCGCTGGGTTGGCATTGTTCAACCTCAAAAAATTTAGTGAGGCACGGGATATTCTTGCCAAAACGACACGGGATCATCCGCGCAACGCGTCGGCACGGGGCTATCTCGGGCTCGCTCGCGACGAACTCGGCGAAAAGCAAGCGGCACAAACCGATCTGAAAGCCGCGATAGCATTGCAGCCGGGTTCGGGATTTTTTCGCTTTGCCTTAGCCTTGAAATTCAGCAACGCGGGCCAGCTCGACCAGGCGCAACGCATGGTATCGGATGCCATTCGCCTTGAGCCGGGAGACGCCCGCTATTGGGCGACACAAGGCGATATCCAATTCAAGCAAAAGCGCCTTGAAAAAGCGGTCGAGACTTATCGAACTGCGCTTAAGCTTGATCCTACTCTTAGTGCATCGCGAACCAATTTGGCGGCGGCGCAAGCCATGCTTGGGCAATCGGGTGAGGCCAAGCAAACACTGGGTACCGGTGCTAACCCGAATGAAGATGGGGCCACTTGGTTAAAAATCGGCGTGGCAGAAGAACAAAAAAACCGCTTTGGTGAAGCGGAAAAAGCCTATCGCAAAGCCCTCGAATTATCGCCAAAGTTGGCTGAAGCGTGGCATCGACTAGGGGTCTGTTTGTTGCGCACTAACCGCAAAAGCGAGGCGGAAAAAGCGTTTCGTACGTCGATTTCCAATGAACCCCGCGCGGCCACGCCTTGGATAGCGCTGGGAGGCATGCAGCAAAATCAAGGGGAAATCCAAGCCGCTCTCGAATCCTACCAAAAAGCCACGACGCTTGAGCCCAAACTCGCGGTGGCGTGGCGCGCGCTGGCCTATTTGATGCGCGAAAAACGCGATCTGCCCGCCATGGCCGAGGCGTTACAAAAAGTGGTTGAACTTGAACCGAACGCTGCGGATGACTGGCCGTTGTTAGGCGATGCATTGGTCAAGCTGCAGCGCATGGACGAGGCTCGCATGGCTTTGGAACGCGCCGAAAAACTTGCGCCAAATAATAGCCTTACGCTAAACGCTTTAGCTGCCTACTTTGGAGCGCGCGGTGATCACGTTAAGTCGCTGGTCTACATGGATCGCGCGTTAGAAATAGACGCTGCCAACGTCTCTTCCTGGAGTAATAAAGGTTACAGCCTGCTCAAGCTGCAACGTTATCCCGAGGCCATCGAAGCCCTCCAGACTGCGGTAACGTTACAACCTGACTTTGCCAATGCATGGATCAACTTAGGCGAAGCGAACCTTCGGTCAAAGCAGTTAGCGCGGGCGATCACGGCGCTGGAAAAAGCGACTCAATTAGCGCCGAACGCTGTAGATGCTCGCCTGTTCGTTGCCCAGGCTTATCTGGGTAGTGGACAACCAGGCAAAGCCAAACAACATCTGGACGCGCTTATGCGACGCCAGCCTGATCTACCCGCCGCATGGTATATGCTCGCGATGGTAAATCTTGCGCAAGGAACACAACCAGGGATGGTCGCAGCTTACGTGCGGCTGAAAACGCTGCAACCGGTGCTAGCAAACGAGTTTAAGGAAAAACTACACGCCCATCCTAAATATCGGGATGTGGCGCTGCCGGATTAAGGCGCGTTGCACTTGTGCCCCTCGCGCGAACCGTTACGTGTCAAAATTCCAGGTGGGTGGAGGGAGCACGACTGCGCGGTATCCGTTTTTCTATTCGATCTCCTTGGCGCACTAATCATGGCGCAGTGTTTAGGCAATCACTGGCCAGGAGACAAGCTGGATAAGGCTTTTAGCGCGGTCGACCGTTCGGCGACAATAGCCTCGACGGTGCGGTAAAATACCCTCTTTAAGTAGGTTTGCATTCAATCCATTCGAACTGACCGTTGCCGCGGGCAACACGCGGTAGCTCGACAATTTCACCCATGAACTCCAGCGCCCTCGTCCTATTTTCCGGCGGTCAGGATTCGACCACGTGCCTTGCGTGGGCGCTGTCGCGTTACGATCACGTCGAGACGGTCGGCTTTGACTATGGCCAGCGTCATGGCGTGGAGCTTGAATGTCGCGCGCCGGTGATTGCACGCATCAAAGCGGCATTTCCGCAGTGGGCGGGGAAAATTGGTGATGACCAAGTCGTCCCACTCGATTTGCTCAAAGCCATCAGCGATACCGCGTTGACCCGAGATGTCGCCATCGCGATGAACGCCAACGGATTGCCGAATACTTTCGTCCCCGGCCGCAATATTTTGTTTCTGACGGTCGCTGCCGCCATTGCTTACCGCCGCGGCATTGGCGTTTTGATCACCGGCGTGTGCGAGACCGACTATTCCGGCTACCCCGATTGCCGCGACGATTTTGTCAAAGCGATGCAAGTGACTTTGAATCTTGGCATGGCGCAGCGCTTCAATCTTGAAACGCCGCTGATGTGGATCGACAAAGCGGCGACTTGGCGCATGGCGCAGGATTTGGGCGGGCAGGCATTGCTCGACATTGTTCGCGAGGAAACTCACACCTGCTATCTCGGTGACCGAAGCCAACGGCACGACTGGGGCTACGGCTGCGGGACGTGCCCCGCCTGTGAATTGCGCAAGAATGGTTACGAGAAATTTATCGCCAACCCATGACCTATGCGTACATGTAAGTGACCTCGGGCTTCTGCGCGAGCTCTGACCGAGCGCACTGAATTGGCAGTCGGTGACGCCGCCTGCGGCATTTCGCGTCAGTTGATATATGCCCATCGTCGCCCTGCGAATTGTTGCACCTTGAAATTAGATGCGTTACAATCAACGCATCAAAGCATCGTGCAATAATTTATTAGGCGCAACGTGAGAACCACATTGGATATCGATGACGACGTGCTGGTAGCGGCCAAAGAACTTGCCCGGCAAAAACATTTATCCGCCGGCCAAGTGGTCTCACAGTTGCTAAGGAAGGTACTCACCGGCCGGACGGAAAACACGGTGCAAGGCGCAGAT
>JANNMV010000077.1:0-2488 GCA_031398205.1 Pseudomonadota bacterium
ATCGCCACATTCGGCACCATGGCCGCGAAAGCCGCGGTGCGCGACGTCGGCCGCGTACTCGATTTGGGCTATAACTTTTGCGATGGCGTGGCCAAACTCATTCCGTTTCAACCGGGCAAGCTGATCACATTGCAAATGGCACGCGAGATGGAACCGCTGTTGGCCGAGCGTGAAAAGAAAGAAGAAGAGGTCGCGGAGTTGTTGGAGTTGGCCGAACGAGTCGAAGGCTTAACGCGCAACGTCGGCATGCACGCCGGCGGCGTGTTGATCGCGCCGGGCAAGCTCACGGATTTTTGTCCGCTGTATTGTGGCGAAGGCGGCGAGGCGGTCATCAGTCAGTTCGACAAAGACGATGTTGAAGCGATCGGCCTGGTCAAGTTCGACTTTCTTGGACTGACGACATTGACGATTCTCGATCGTGCCGTGAAGTATTTGCACGGCGACGGTGGCAGCCCGGCGTTCGCTGCGGCGTTCGATCTGAATCTTATTCCGCTCGACGATGCCGCGAGTTATCAAATCCTCAAGTCGGCCAATACCTCGGCCGTGTTCCAATTGGAAAGTCGCGGCATGCGCGACATGTTGCTCAAGGCCAAGCCCGATCGCTTCGAAGACATCATCGCCCTGGTCGCGCTGTATCGTCCGGGCCCGATGGATCTGATTCCAGATTTTTGCGAACGCAAGCACGGCCGTCAGCGCATCGATTACCCCGATCCGCGCGTCGAGGGGATTCTCTCCGAGACCTACGGCATTATGGTGTATCAAGAGCAAGTGATGCAGATGGCGCAGATCATCGGCGGCTATTCGCTCGGCGGCGCGGACTTATTGCGGCGCGCAATGGGCAAGAAAAAGCCGGAGGAAATGGCGCAGCATCGAACGCTGTTTCAGGATGGCGCGAAGAAGAACGGCTTAAGCGAAACCAAGGCCGACGAAGTGTTCGACCTGATGGAAAAATTTGCCGGCTACGGATTTAACAAATCCCACGCCGCTGCCTATGCGCTGCTTGCCTACCAAACCGCGTATCTGAAAGCCCATTATCCCGCTGCCTTCATGGCCGCGAACTTGAGCGCCGCGATGGACGACACCGACAAAGTGCAAGCGCTATATGAAGATGCCGTCGCCAACAAATTGGCGATGTTGCCACCGGATATTAATCTGGGAAGCTATCGCTTCGTGCCCACCAGCGACAAAGCGATTCGCTATGGGCTCGGCGCGATTAAGGGCACCGGCGAGTCGGCGATTTTGGCGATTGTGAAGGAACGGCAGGACAAGGGCGTCTATCGCGACTTGTTTGATTTTTGCAATCGTGTCGATAAGCGCGTCGTCAATCGTCGCGCCATGGAATCGCTGATTCGCGGCGGCGCGTTCGATAGTCTGAATGAAAATCGCGCCCAGCTATTCGCCACCCTCGGCATGGCGCTTGAAAACGCGCAACAGTTGAGCCGCAACGAAATGCAATCGAGCTTGTTCGGCGACGCTAACAGCAGCACGGCATTGCAGGCCCTGCAATATGCCAATGTCCCGCGCTGGTCGGACGGTGAGTTATTGCAATACGAAAAAACCGCAATCGGATTTTATTTGAGTGGTCATCCGTTCGATCAATATCGCAACGAACTGGCCACTTTGGTGCGGCGCTCATTGGCTGAAGTCAAGGCGCAACAGGAGCCGGTGTTGCTGGCGGGCATCGTCTACGGCGTTCGCATTCAGCAGACGCGCCGCGGCCGCATGTCGATTGTTACCCTGGATGACGGCTCCGCAAAAATCGACGTCGTGGTGTTCAACGAGATTTGGGAAAATCACCGTCATCTGGTGAAAGAAGATCAGTTACTTTTCATGCAAGGCCGCGCCAGTGAAGACCAATTCTCCGGCGGCATGCGCGTCACCGCCGATGAACTGTTCGACCTGGCCAAAGCGCGCGACAAGTACGCCCGCGAGTTGAAATTGTCGTTCAACGGCCAGGCTGATGCCGCGCGCCTGGCGCAGATGATCAAGCCACACATGCCCGGTACCTGCACCGTGCGAATCGTCTATCGCAACCGCGACGCGCTGTGCGAAATGGAAATCGGCTCGGCGAAAATCAGCGATGCGTTACTCGCCTCGCTCACTCAATGGCTCAGCGCCGACAACGTACAGGTTTGCTATTGATGGACGACCTGAAAATTATCTCGCGACAATTGTTGGATGAGGTCAGCGCCGCTGCACAATCATCGCCACGCCAACGCAAAAATTTTAATTTTCATCAACGCGATGACGAGATTTGTCATCGCTTGCTCAACGCCATTGAGCCGGACACCTACATCCCTCCCCATTGTCATCGCGACGCGGCGAAAGGCGAAAGCATCGTTGTCCTGCGCGGCAAAGTTGGGGCGCTTATTTTTTCCGACGCTGGCGTGCCGAATCAGCGAATCGTGATGCAACCGGAAAGCGAAGTCCTGGGCGTGGATATTCCTCCAGGAGTGATTCACAGCTTGGTTGCATTGGAAAAGAACTC
>JANNMV010000095.1:0-1704 GCA_031398205.1 Pseudomonadota bacterium
ACGGTTTTTTCCGCGCGCGCCGAAAGCGGCAGCAGCGCCTTGATCGCGCCCGGCGTGGGCAATACCTCAAGGGAGGCGATGTTGATGTTGTAGAGGCGGTTATCTTCCATGTTGCTTTTGTGTGAGTTGCCGAATTGGGTACTGTCACGTTTTTTTGCGCCGTCAAGCTCCAAACGCCACCTTCGCCGCAGCGATTGTCTTCTCAGTTTCTTTTGGTCCGTGCCCCGCCGAGACGAACCCGGCCTCAAACGCCGACGGCGCGAGGTAAATGCCTTGCTGCAACATCGAATGGAAAAATTTATTGAAGCGATCTTTATCGCATTCCATCATTTCGGTGAAGGTACGCGGCACATCTTTACGGAAAAACATCCCAAACATGCTGCCGATTGAAGCACTTGAAAAAGCGACGCCAGCTTGTTTTGCGACCTCGCCAATACCTTGAAGAATGGCTTGGGTATTGGCTTCCAGCCTAGTATAGATGCTCGGATCGCGTTGCAAAATCCTCAGTGTCGTAAGACCGGCAGTCACCGCGACGGGATTGCCCGACAACGTGCCCGCTTGATACACCGGCCCAAGCGGCGCGAGCTTGGCCATAATGTCGCGCCGTCCGCCGAAGGCGCCAACCGGCAAACCGCCGCCGATAATTTTGCCGAGTGTCGTGATGTCCGGCGTGATGTTGAAATGACCTTGAGCGCCTTTCGGCCCGACACGAAAACCCGTCATCACTTCGTCGAAAATCAACACCGCGCCGTGTTTGCTGCACAGCTCGCGCAAAGTCTGCAAAAATTCCGCGTCGGGAATGAGCAAATTCATATTGCCCGCAACCGGTTCCACGATCACGCAAGCGATTTGATCGCCCATTTTCGCGAAGGTATCTTTGATCTGCTGCGAATTGTTGTAGTCCTGCACCAGCGTGTGCGCGACAACTTCCGGCGGCACGCCGGCGGAACTGGGATTGCCGAAGGTCAGTGCGCCGGAGCCCGCCTTCACTAATAGCGCATCGCCGTGGCCGTGGTAACAGCCTTCGAATTTGATGATGGCATTGCGGCCGGTGAAGCCGCGCGCCAGGCGAATCGCCGTCATTGTCGCCTCGGTGCCGGAACTCACCAAGCGCACTTGCTCGATACTCGGCAACATCGTGCACAGCAATTGCGCCATTTCCAATTCCGTTTCCGTCGGCGCGCCGAAGCTCAAAGAATTTTCCGCGACGCGCTGTACGGCTTGCACTACTTCGGGGTGGGCGTGCCCCAAAATCATCGGGCCCCAGGAGCCGACGTAGTCGATATATTCCTTGCCGTCGGCGTCGTACAGATACGCGCCTTTGCCGCGCTGGAAAAATATCGGCGTGCCGCCAACGGCGCGGAACGCGCGCACCGGCGAGTTCACGCCGCCGGGAATGTATTTTTGCGATTGCTCGAATAGGATTTCGTTACGAGAGGACATGTTTCTTACTCGGTTTAAAAAGTTGAGAGAAATGTTTTGCTGTGGCTTCAATATCGTCAGCTTCAAACAACGCACTAATCACCGCCACCGCATCCGCCCCCGCCTCGATCAACAACGGCGCGTTTTCCAATGTGATGCCGCCGATCGCCACCATCGGGCACGAAATTTCCCGCTTCGCTTCGCGCAGTAAATCCAATGACGCGCGCACCGCTTTGGGTTTCGTCGTTGACGGAAAAAAACTGCCGAAGGCGACATAATCCG
>JANNMV010000105.1:0-2620 GCA_031398205.1 Pseudomonadota bacterium
CGCGAAGCGCTGGATCCACCACACCCGTGGCTACGAGCAGTGCGCTTTGATGCGCCTGGTGGATCCGCTGTGCTTGATCCACCCTACAACGCCTTGCCAGGTTCATGGAGTGTGAGCAGTATCGGCAGCGTCGATACAGGCGGCTCGCAATGACAATGATCTGAGGTCGCCTCTATCGGATCTGCCGACACCGCGCACAGACTATGAACCCAATAGCGTTTTAAAATGTCATCCTGAGCAACGCGAAGGATCTGCTTTCTCCGGCGCAAAAAAGCAGATCCTTCGCGTAGTTTACCCTCGAGCGTAGCGAAGGGCTCAGGATGACAGTTATTAAAGGCGAGATTGCTTCGCCGCGCTCGCAATGACAAGCAATGGGGTCTGGCGTCAACCCACTAGGCTAAAATGCCGGGATGCGCATTCTCTTGGTCAAAACCTCGTCCCTCGGCGATGTGATACACAACTTACCGGTGGTCGCGGACATTCGCACGCACTTTGCCGATGCGCAGATCGATTGGGTAGTCGACGAAAATTTCGCGGCGATTCCGCGGCTGCATCCGCACGTCAATCGCCTATTTCCAGTCGCCATGCGGCGCTGGCGCAAACGTCTTTCCACTCGCGAGACTTGGCAGCAGTGGCGCGATTTCAAACGGCAATTGCGAGAACAGACGTACGATTTTGTTATCGACACGCAAGGTCTGCTCAAAAGTTCCGTGATCGCGCGCAGCGCCCTCGGCCTGCGTTGTGGATACGATTGGGCGAGCGCCCGCGAGCCCTTGGCGAGCTTCGCCTATCAGCGAAAATTCAGCGTGGCGAAAAACTTGCATGTCGTGGAATGCAATCGGTAATTGATTGCCAAGGCACTTGGCTACGAGGCAAGCGCAGAGCTGAGCTACGGCCTATCTATGCCAGAGGGCGCACTGGATAAGGCGCTCCAGGCGCCTTATGTGGTGATGCTGCATGCCACCAGCCGTGGCGATAAAGAATGGCCGAAAGAAAACTGGATCGCGCTCGGCAAATGGTTTGCCGAGCGCGGAATCATGAGTGTTTTTCCGAGCGGAAATCCGACTGAACGGGAAGGGGCTACTCGACTGGCGCAGGCCATCCCAAATGCGCGTTCGCTACCGCCCGGCTCGCTAGAGCGGGTCGCGGCGACTCTGTCGAACGCCGCTGCGGCAATCGGCGTCGACACCGGCTTGACTCACCTCGCTTGCGCATTCGGTAAACCCACCGTGGCACTTTTTTGCGCTTCCGACCCCGGCCTCACCGGCGTCTATGGCAGCGCGCGCGCTGTCAACCTCGGCGGCATCGGCGCGCCGCCCGGCGTTGATGCGGTTCTCGCCGCCTACGCGCGAGTAATCGCAAGTTGATCAATCGCGCGGCCTACACGGCGCTGCTCTACGGGCTGCTGCCGTTTTTGCCGCTACGCCTCGCTTGGCGCGCGCGCAAGCAGCCGCAATATTTGCAGCACGTCGGTGAACGATTCGGTTTCTACAACGCAAAACCCACTAAGCCGATCATCTGGCTGCATGCCGTATCCGTCGGCGAAACCCGCGCCGCCGCGCCGCTGATAAAACTGTTTCAACAACGCAATCCACAGCATCAAATCCTACTCACCCACATGACGCCGACGGGCCGCGCTACGTCGGAAGAATTATGGGGCGATGGGATTTTGCGTTGTTATTTGCCGTACGATTATCCGTTCGCGGTGCGCCGGTTTTTGCGCCATTTTCAGCCGCGCCTAGGCATCTTGCTGGAGACGGAGCTGTGGCCGAATCTCATCGCCATTTGTCATGCGCAAAAGGTACCACTCGCCCTCGTCAACGCGCGTTTGTCGGCGCGTTCTGCGCGCGGCTATGCACGCTTCCCCTCCCTCGCAGGCGATGCCTTGAACAAGCTCGCCCTGATTGCCCCGCAGACCAAGGTCGATGGAGATCGGCTCCAGTCCTTGTTCTCGGGGCATGTCACGGTGATGGGCAATGTCAAATTCGACAACGACGTTGCCGCTTCGCAAATCTATTTGGGCAAGCAATTGCGCGTGCAGTTCGGCGTGAATCGACCGGTTTGGCTCGCGGCGAGCACCCGCGACGGCGAAGAGAAATTATTACTTGATGGGCTGAACAATATCCAAACGCCCAACGCCCTCGCCGTCATCGTGCCGCGCCATCCGCAGCGCTTCAATGAAGTCGCGGCGTTGTTAAAAGCCAACAACATCGCGTTTCAGCGGCGTAGTGAAAACGCAGCCATCGCGCCGGCTACGCGCGTGGTGCTCGGTGATTCCATGGGGGAAATGTTTGCCTATTACGCCGCCAGCGACGTCGCGTTCATCGGCGGCAGTTTGTTGTCGCTCGGCGGCCAAAACTTGATCGAAGCGTGCGCCGTTGGCACGCCGGTGTTGATCGGGCCGCACACATTTAATTTTGCCGAAGCGACGGATCAGGCGATTGCCTGCGGCGCCGCCCAGCGCGTGGCCGACAGTGCCGATTTAGCGCAAAAAATCGATCAACTGCTGGCCGCGCCCGCCGGCCGCAAAGCGATGGCCGAGGCAGGCTTAACGTTTACTGCGGCGCACCGGGGAGCTTCGGCGCGGGCTTACGCGCTGGTTTCGTCACTTTTGGCGCAA
>JANNMV010000109.1:0-3148 GCA_031398205.1 Pseudomonadota bacterium
GGCCGCGCTCGATTGGCCTTGGGTTGTAGTAAGGGTTCGTAGTCGCAATCTCCGCCGCCTTGTCCAGATCCAATTCTTGCATGCCGATGTCCTTCAGCGCTAGCGGCGCGCCAAGTGATTTTACCAATTCATATAAGCCACGCGCCGCATCCAGATTAGGCCCCAGGCCTAGTGCCCTGGAGATCCGCATCATTGCTTGCTCCGCGGCTAATCGATTATATGCAACCACGTGGGGCAGAACGATGGTGTGAGTCTCCGCATGGGGCAAATTGAAACTACCGCCGAGCGTGTGACAGAGCTTGTGATGCAACGCCATACCCACCGCGCCGAGACTTGCCCCGGCGAGCCATGCGCCGTATTGCGCGTCGCCACGGGCAGTGAGATCTTGGGTATCGCGCACGATCTTGGGCAGCGCGTTAGCCAAAACGCGGATGCTTTCTTCCGCCATCAGCGAAATGATCGGATTTGCATCTTGCGCATACAACGATTCGACGCTGTGAGCGATGGCATTCATGCCGCTGGTCGCCGACAATTTTGCCGGTAATGTCAGCGTGAGTTCCGCGTCATAGATCACGGTTTTTGGCAACATGCGCGCGTCGCGCAGCGTCTTCTTGACACCGTTTTCCGTTATGCCTTGGATCGGCGTCATTTCCGAACCGGCGTAAGTGGTCGGAATCGCCAGGATCGGCAACCCCGATTCAAGCGCGATGGCTTTACCTAATCCGAGCGTGGAGCCACCGCCGATCGCCACGGCGCAATCGGCATTGAGCCGCGCGGCTTCCTCGCGCCCCGCGCGCGCTGTCTCGATCGGCACATGCATGACCGCTTTGTCGTACACGCCGACTGCTCGGGCGCCTAAGCGTTTCGCAATATCCTCCGCTTGCGCGCGCTGCTCCGGAGTACACAACACCAGCGCGCGCTTTGCGCCGAGCAGATCAATCTCGCGTTCCAAGTGTTGCAAGCTGCCAGCACCAAATACAACGCGAGGAAACTGGGCACTAAAAATAAATGGCTTCATGCGGCCGCCGGTGCTTCGCCTTGCACTAACGGCACGCCGCTCAAGCGCTGCAATTCCGCCAGCGACAGGCCGTCAATCATGTCCACCACGCGCAGGCCGTTTGGCGTCACGTCAATCACCGCAAGATCGGTGTAAATTCGATTGACGCAGCCAATGCCGGTGAGCGGATAAGTGCAATGCTCGACGATTTTGCTCTCGCCGGTTTTGGTTTGATGCTCCATCATGACAAAAACTTTCTTCGCGCCGATGGCCAAATCCATCGCACCGCCGACGGCGGGAATCGCATCGGGCGCGCCGGTATGCCAGTTGGCAAGGTCGCCATCGACCGAGACTTGAAACGCGCCGAGCACGCAAAAATCCAAATGCCCGCCGCGCATCATGCCGAAGGAATCGGCGTGATGAAAATACGCGCCGCCGGGCAAAATTGTCACCGGCTGTTTGCCGGCGTTAATCAGATCTTCATCTTCTTCACCGGGCGCCGGCGCCGGGCCCATGCCAAGCAAACCATTCTCGCTATGCAAAAAAATATCGCGATCCTTCGGCAAATGATTCGCCACCAAGGTCGGCAAGCCGATGCCGAGATTGACGTAAGCCCCCTCAGGAATATCGCGCGCCACACGGGCGGCGATTTGGTCGCGGGTTCGTCGGTTCATACCACTTTCCCCAGTTTGTCGTCCCCGCGAAAGCGGGGATCCATTTGGCTACGAAAATGGATTCCCGCTTTCGCGGGAATGACAGCATTGGTTTTCAGTGGTGTTCGCATACAAATCACTTTCAATAAATAATTAGGCTGCGGCCTTCAACTTTGTCTCAACACGCACCACTCGCTTCACAAAAATCCCGGGCGTCACAATTGCCTCGGGATCCAAATCACCCAACTCGACTATCTCCGAAACCTGTACGACAGAACACTTCGCCGCACTCAGCATAATCGGCCCAAAATTGCGCGCCGTTTTGCGATAAATTAAATTGCCCCAGCGATCTGCTTTGAGTGCCTTTACCAACGCGAAATCCGCATGGATAGGGTGTTCCAGCACATACGACTTGCCGTTGATGATGCGCGTTTCCTTACCCTTGGCGAGGTCCGTGCCATAACCCGTCGGCGTGAAAAACGCGCCGATGCCCGCCCCCGCCGCGCGGATGCGCTCGGCGAGATTGCCTTGCGGCACCAGCTCCAATTCAATTTGGCCGCTGCGATACAACGCGTCGAACACATAGGAATCGGTCTGCCGCGGAAAGGAACAAATGATCTTACGCACGCGCTTGGCTTTCAACAGAGCCGCCAGGCCGATCTCGCCATTGCCCGCGTTATTGTTGACGATGGTCAGATCTTTCGCGCCTTGCGCAATCAGCGCATCAATGAGTTCGCGCGGCTGGCCGGCATCGCCGAAGCCGCCGATCATAACGGTGGCGCCGTCGTGGATGTCGGCTAGGGCTTGTTTGGCTGTCTCTACTACTTTATTGATCATATCAATCGGAAGTTTGTTGGGTGGATCAACCGCAGCGGATCCACCATCGCTCATTTAAACGTTCGGTGGATCCGCTGCGCTTGATCCACCACATTTTTTATCTGGGGTACCACAGTGGAATATTCGCATCGACATTGATCCACACCGACTTCACATCGGTGTACTGCATCATCGCCTCGAACCCCATTTCGCGGCCCTAGCCCGAGGCGCCGACGCCTCCGAATGGCGAGGCCGGGTTAACGCGCTTATAACAGTTGATCCACACCATGCCGCTGCGCATACCTTGCGCGAAACGGTGAGCGCGGGTGAGATCTTTGGTCCACAAACCCCCGCCCAAGCCGTACTGGGTGCCGTTGGCGATGGCCATGGCTTCTTCGTCGGTTTTGAAGGTCGTCACGGTGACGAAGGGGCCGAATACTTCTTCTTGCGACACACGATCCGTCGGCTTGGCGCGCACAATAGTCGGCTCGATGTAACAGCCTTTGCTGAGGGCCACGTCCGCTGGCGCTTTGCCGCCGGTGATAATTTGGCCACCCTCGACAGTCGCGACTTTGCAGTAGGACAACACGCGATCACGATGCAGCGCAGAGGTTAGCGGCCCCATTTCTGTCGCCGCGTCGAGTGGATTGCCGAGCTTGATCGACTGCGCCAGTTTCACGAA
>JANNMV010000278.1:0-2253 GCA_031398205.1 Pseudomonadota bacterium
CTGGTGGTCAGTTGGTATATTGGCGATGTCAGCAGCATTCTGGCCAGTGCGCCGGCAGCGATTTTACAGGCGCGCTACTCGCGCGAATTCGAACATGAGGCCGATGCTTATGGCGCGGCGCTGCTCAAGCACAACCGCCTCTCACCGGGCTATCTGGCGACTATGCTGGAGCGATTAGAAAAAGCTCACGGTAGCGCGGACGATGCGCAGGGCAGCGATTATTTTTCTACCCATCCGGGGACGCAGGAACGGGTTCGCGTGTTGCGCGAACAGTAGTATCATCGAGCTGGCTGGGTGGCCTAAGGCCAAAGCCGCACGAATGCTGGCTCGCAGAGCATGCCACGCCGCGAGGCAAGCTGGGCGCGGCTCGTGGCACAACACTAGTGCATTTGGTCAGAGGGAGACGCCGTCAACATGAGCGACCTATTCGTAAGTTATGCCAGCGCCGATCGCGAACGCGTCGGGAAAATTGTCCAACACTTAGAACAACTTGGATTCTCGGTTTGGTGGGATCGCGATATCGCCCATGGCCAAAACTATCATCGCGTCATCGAGCAGGCGCTCGACCAAGCCAAGTGTGCGATCGTGGTATGGTCGCGAGAATCCATCAATTCGGAATGGGTCGTCAACGAAGCATCGAGCGCGCAAAGACGCAATGCGCTGGTACCGGTAATAATCGACGCTGTAGAAGCACCGTTGGCGTTCCGTCATTTACAAACGGCGGATTTGCGCGGCGACAATCCCAATGCGCAGCGCGAGTACGAGAAGCTCAATCGTAGCGTCCGGCAAATGGTCGGCGCCTCTGTAGGCGCGCCGCAAAGTTCACACACGAAAGTCCCTAAGTCGCTGCGGCAAACGCCGATTGGTTGGGCCATCGGTGCCGGTGTGTTGCTGGTCGGCGCGGCTGCTCTGTTGACTGTGCTCAAGCAGATTGGCTGGGTCGGCGTGTCGCACACCGTCGCGATTCAAAGCGAACCGCCATCGGCGCCGGAGACAACGAACACAAGTACGACAGCGCCGCCGGTGGCGATCAACACGACGGGGGCAGGTCTTCAGGAGCAGACGACCGCGAAATCAGTCGCTAAAGAACGCGTCAATCTGCTTGATCCCGAGAATGGTGCTCAGATTGTCGCCGCCGGCGAAGAGGCCTGGCGCGGCATTCTCGAAACTCAACAGCCTAAATGTACGATACTCAGCAAGCAATCCTTCGCAATTATCGGGTTACGCAAAGAACAGCCGACGGCCATCAGCACGCTCGCCGTTCACGTTGAATCCCAGGGCAGCGCGAACCTGAAGCAACTCGCGTTGTTTGCGGCGGATGAGGAGCGTGGGCCGTTCAAAAAAATCGGCGAATTCGAGATCCCAAACCACAAAAATATGCGCGCGCCGTTTCACGAGTTTGCGTTTGAACCCGTAAAAGCGCGCTACGTGAAATTGCAAATCGTTAGTTTCACATTCGACTATGGGCCGAACGGAAATGTCTGCACCATGCAGTTGTACGGCCCGCAATAGTCAAACTCCGCGAGGTAGTAGGCCGGGCTAAGGTTTTATTGCAGGTCAAGAAAATCGAACATGCCGCCTTCGCGTGTTTCGTTGGCGTGGCGCAGGCGATTGGAAAGCATGCGCGCGACGTCTTTCAACACGGTGATCGCGAGGCGCGGATGATCGGCTGTCAGGTGTTCGAAGTTTGCTCGCGTCATCGCGGCGAACATGCAATCGTGCAGCACGACGCAGGTGGCGGAACGCGGCATGTTTTCGATTAACGCCATTTCGCCGAAGGATTTGCCACGATCCAGTAGTCCCAAGGTCACGCCGTCCACCGGATCGCCGCGATACACGTGCACCATGCCCTCGACAATGAATAACATCGCATCGCCGATCTCGCCTTCGCGGAACACTACCGTGTCCTCCAAGGCAACGTAGCCGTGCATGTAGCGCGCGATGATGTCGACGTCGTCCGGCGGTAATGAGCGAAACAGTTTCAGCAGGGCCAAGATATTCGGCCGCGCGCGCAAAATCGGGGCGAGATCGCCGAGGTCTTCTAGGGTGGAAAACTGATCGAAAGATTGAACCATGGCAGCCGTCACCTCGTTAGTTATTGCCGGTAAATATCGAAATTGCCGGGGGTGTTTAAGTTCGTTTGAGCCTGGCGAGAAATTTATTGCGAAACTTCGCTACCTTCGGCGCAATCACGATGCGGCAATAGCCTTGATCGGGGTTATTCACATAATATTCCTGATGATAATCCTCAGC
>JANNMV010000190.1:0-2468 GCA_031398205.1 Pseudomonadota bacterium
GATGGATCGGGCGGAGAATCACGCGCAAAGCGCCCAGATTGAGGCAACTGTAAGCTCAGATGTTTCACTGCATGTCGATGATCTATCGCTGGCCTTGCCGAACGGCGAGGTACTGCTAAACGCCGCCAACCTCACCATTAACCCCGGCGACAAGCTTCTCCTCAGCGGGACCTCCGGCGCCGGCAAGAGCACCTTGTTCCGCGCCATCGCGGGCATCTGGCCGTTCGGTCACGGTCGCGTAAGTCGGCCCGAGGGTAAGCGCACGTTGTTCTTGCCGCAAAAACCCTATCTGCCGATCGGCTCGCTGCGCGACACGGTGAGCTATCCCGGCAAACCGGGTGAGTTTTCCGATGCGGCCATCGTCGCGGCGCTGAGCGCCTGCAAGCTGGAAGGACTGACCACTCGACTCGACGAACAACAACATTGGGGGCAACAACTTTCTCCCGGTGAGCAGCAGCGTTTAGCCTTTGCCCGCGCTCTGTTGCATAAACCCGATTGGCTGTTCATGGATGAGGCTACATCTGCGTTGGACGAAGCGACGGAGCGAGAAATGTATCGTTTGCTCAACGAACACCTTCCCGATTCGACATTCGTTAGCATCGCCCATCGGCCGAATGTCGCTGCGTTTCACACGCGCCGCATGGTAATTTCACCAGGGGCCGATGGCACGATGGCGTTGCAGCCGAGTTAATTGGGCCTGTGTATTTTGATTGACGACACTGGCTGGAAATTTTCTGCACTGCCTCACCCCAGCCCTGGCCCTGGCCCTGGCCCTGGCCCTGGCCCTGGCCCTGGCCCTGGCCCTGGCCCTGGCCCTGGCCCTGGCCCTGGCCCTAGGCTACGCGGTAGGCCACGCGGTAGGCTAGCTCCCTGGCCTAAGGCCATGAGGGTCGCCGTTCATTTAGGACACGAACGACAAAAATTACCCGCATACGCACCTTCTTCCGCTATGCGATAATTGCATCCTTAAATTTTTTCAAGTTACGCACCCTAAGGAATCACAATGGATGAGAACAAAAGCAAAGCGCTCGCTGCAGCACTCTCGCAAATAGAAAAGCAATTCGGCAAAGGCTCGGTCATGAAGCTGGGCGACCACGATGTCGTGAAGGATATCGACGTGGTATCGACCGGCTCGCTCGGCCTGGACATCGCCTTGGGCGTGGGCGGCTTGCCGCGCGGCCGCGTAGTGGAAATCTACGGCCCGGAATCGTCCGGCAAAACCACGTTGACCCTGCAAGTCATCGCCGAAATGCAAAAAATGGGCGGCGTCGCGGCCTTCATCGACGCGGAACACGCGCTCGATCCGCAATACGCGCAAAAACTCGGCGTTGATGTTTCCGAACTCCTAATCTCACAGCCGGACACCGGCGAACAAGCGCTGGAGATCGCCGATATGCTGGTGCGCTCCGGCTCGGTGGATATCGTCGTCATTGACTCCGTCGCGGCACTGACGCCGAAAGCGGAAATCGAAGGCGAGATGGGCGATTCCCACATGGGCTTGCACGCACGCTTGATGTCGCAAGCGTTGCGCAAACTTACGGCAAATATCAAACGCTCGAACACGCTGGTGATTTTCATCAACCAGATTCGGATGAAGATCGGCGTGATGTTCGGCAATCCGGAAACGACCACCGGCGGTAACGCACTGAAGTTTTACGCGTCCGTGCGCTTAGACATCCGCCGCATCGGCGCCATCAAAAAAGGCGAAGAAGTCATCGGCTCGGAAACGCGCGTCAAAGTGGTCAAAAATAAAGTCGCGCCGCCGTTCCGCGAAGCGCTGTTTGACATTCTTTACGGCGAAGGCATCTCGCGCGAAGGCGAGATCATCGAACTCGGCGTATTGCACAAAATCGTCGACAAGGCCGGCGCGTGGTATGCCTACAACGGCGACAAAATCGGCCAAGGCAAAGACAACTCCCGGGAATATCTGAAAGAGAATCCGGCAATCGCCAAAGAGATCGAAGCCAAAATTCGCGCCACCGTCGGCGTCGCAGGCGCCGCTGCAAAGGCCAATGGAGACGCCAAAGAAAAGTGATCTGCGCGAGCGCGCGCTGCGCCTACTCGCGCGGCGCGAACATACACGCGCCGAGCTAGCCCGAAACTTATCGCGCTACGCTGAAGAAGATGATGATCTCAATGCGTTGATCGCAGATTTAGCGCAAAGCGGGTTAGTCTCCGACCAGCGCTTCGCCGAGCACTTCATCAACGCCAAACAAAAGCGCTTCGGGCACCTCAAAATCGCGCACGAGCTTAAGTCAAAAGGGGTCGACGCCGAAAGCATCACGCGACTAACGATTACATCGCGCGAACAAGAATTCGAATCCGCACGCGCCGTGTGGCAAAGAAAATTTCCATCGCCGCCGACAAGCGCCGCGGAAAAAGCCAAGCAGATGCGCTTTCTTCAAGGCCGCGGATTCTCCAGCGATACGATTTATCGGTTGTTCAAGTCCACGGATTGACCATACTGT
>JANNMV010000235.1:0-1826 GCA_031398205.1 Pseudomonadota bacterium
CGATCAAGGCGTGCTGGACGCCGAGGGTTATCTCACGCTAACCGGGCGGCTAAAAGAAATCATCAATCGCGGCGGCGAGAAAATTTCGCCACGCGAAGTGGACGACGTGTTGATGGATCACCCCGCCGTGCAACAAGTCATCACGTTCGCGATGCCGCACGATAAACTCGGCGAAGATGTCGCCGCCGCTGTGGTGTTGCGCGAGGGCGCGAGTGTGACGGAAAAAGAATTGCGCGAATTCGTCGGCCAGCGCTTGGCGGATTTCAAAGTACCGCGGAAGATTTTATTCTTGGATGAAATTCCCAAAGGCGCGACCGGGAAATTGCAGCGCATTGGATTGGCCGCAAAACTCGGGCTGGGGAGCTGGGGAGCTGGGGAGCTGGCCTAGGGCCACCTAGAGCCACCTAGGGCCATGCGGCTCTTCAGGCAGTGCCTAATGCCTGATCCAGAGGTAAAGCAGCAATAAATTGAACAGTACGGAAGCTATTGCGACGCCGCGCCACAACATAACGGGATCGCGTTCCACCAGCGGTGTGGGTGGAAGCGCGGCGAGTGGGCGCGCGGCGCCGCGTTCGATCGCAAGCAGCATTTCCTCGGCTGTTTCAAAGCGCTGTTCGGGGTTGCGCGCCACTGCTTTCAAAATCAAATTTTCAAACCATTGCGGAATGTCTGGCCGGTAGCGCGTCGGCGGCACGGGCTCGCCAAACTTGGGCCGTTGGAATGGCTCGATTTCACCGTAAGGATACTTGCGCGTCAACGCATGATAAATCGTCACGCCGATGGCGTAGAGGTCCATTGCCGCCGCCGGTTTTGCACCGGCATATTGCTCCGGCGCAATGTAGCTCGGCGTGCCGGCCTGGTCGCGCGTGCGATCCTGCGGTTCGTCGCCGGAGATGGCAATACCCAAATCCAGCACGCGCAGTTCGTCGTCATCGCCCAGGTGAATATTGGCTGGCTTAATATCCCGATGCAGAATGGAACGGCGATGCAGTGCGCCGACGCCACGGGTCAGTTTGGCGGCGTGTTGCAAAATTTCCGGGACGGTGAAGTGGGTATCGGCATCGAGTTTTTGCTCCAGTGTCGCCCCGTCATGCCAGGTCATGAGGAAATAAAGGTAGCGCCGCCGCTCGGATTTGACGGTGACGTATTGCGGAAAAAAACGCGCTACGACGCGGCGCATCAGCCATTCTTCGTGGACTAGGGCGGCGCGTTCGTTGTCGTCGTCCGCCATGTCCGGCGTCAGGGTTTTCAGCACGTAGAGGCCGGGTGGCCTTAGGCCATTGCCGCTCGCTTCATCGCGAACTTTATAGAGGAGCGTGACACGCGATTCGTGCAGGATTTCCAGCACCGTGTAGCCATCGATGGCGGCGCCGATCCCGAGCCGCGGGGGAGGGCGCAGCGATTGGGTTTGCGCGCTACTGTCTTCGAGATTGGCATCGGGCAGTTGCACGATTTCGACAATCGCCGCGCTGACATTATCTTGAGATCCGGCAGTGATGGCGCCATCGCACAGGTCGCGCGCAGTTTGATCGGGGTCGCTGCATTGTTGCAAGTGCTGCGCCAAAATCTTGTCGCCCAAGGGTTGCCATACGCCATCACTGGTCAGCAGAAAACGATCGCCGGGTTGTAATTCGCCGTCGCTGTAATCCAGATTGAGATGCCGATCCAGCCCCAGCGCGCGGGTGAGCACGTGACGCATTTCCGGCCGATCCCAGACGTGATCCGTGGTGAGGCGGGTGAGCTTGCCTTGGCGCAGCAAATAAATGCGCGTGTCGCCGATATGCGCAATCGTGTAGTGGCGGTGACGCAGCGCCAGAACCGACAGC
>JANNMV010000277.1:0-6548 GCA_031398205.1 Pseudomonadota bacterium
GCCATCGCTTGCCGCGCCCGGCCCGGATCACCCGCGCCGGAAATGACCGACCAGCTTTGCGCCAGCGAATCGATGCGGCATTCGGTATTGCCAGCCGAGCCCAGCGGAGTACCGTCGTCGAAATAGGCGCGACGGTACCAACTGCCATCCCATCCCGCTGTTTCGACCGCACTCTTGAGTGCCACCGCATGGTCGCGCCATCGCGCCGCTGCTGCGCTTGCGTCGCGCGAGTCGGCCAGGCTGGCGAACGCCAGCAGCGTCGTATGAAGAAACCAGGCTAACCATACACTCTCGCCTTGGCCTTTGTGGCCGACCCGGTTCATGCCGTCGTTCCAATCCCCGCCGCCCATCAGCGGTAGACCGTGGACGCCGGTGGTTAAGCTGATATCAAGCACGAGTGCGCAGTGGTCGAATAAGGTCCCCGTGCGCGCGGAACGTACCGGCTCAAAATAGGCATCCTCCTGTTCCGGTAATAATTGTCGACCTTCGAGGAATGGCGTCATCTCATCCAGGATCGCGGTATCGCCGGTCACGGCAACATAATGTGCGATCACGTACGGTAACCATATCCGGTCGTCGGAAAAATGCGTGCGTACGCCGCGGCCCGTTGGTGGATGCCACCAGTGTTGCACGTCCCCCTCGATAAATTGCCGCGCCGCGGCGCGCACAATGTGCTCGCGGGCGAGTTCCGGCGCCACCATTGCGATTGCCATGCTGTCTTGCAGTTGATCGCGAAAGCCATAAGCGCCGCCGGCTTGATAGAACCCAGCGCGAGCCCAGTAGCGGCACGCCAGTGTTTGATACAGCAACCAACCATTGAGCATGATATCCATGGCTGGATCCGGTGTACGCACTTGAACCGTGGTAAGCAACTTGCTCCAGTTATTTTTCACTTCGTCTAGGATCTCGCGCGGACGTGCGGCGCGCAAACGGCGCAACAATGATCGAGCAGATTCGGGGCTGTCGGACTGACCGAGGAAGAAAACCAATTCCACTTGCTGGTCGGGTAGTATTTCAACCGTTGTTTGAAGCGCCGCACACGGATCGAGCCCAGCGCCGCTTCGTCCCGACAGGGTTGCACCGCGCTGCAGTGCGGCTGGATTGTGAGCACTGCCGTTACGACCTAGAAACTCGCTTCGATCGCACGTCCAAGCGGTTTGCCGCCCCGCGAAGTCGGCGAAGGCGATGTGCTCGCCGAAATCGGCATTCCAAGGATTGCGCGCGAATAGCGCGCCGCTATCCTCATCGCGCTGCGTAACGATAAAGGGCGAACCCAACCCACGCGTTGTGCCGAGCACCCATTCAACATAGGCTGTCACGGAAATCCTTCGCGTTACGGCAGAGCAATTGCGTAGCCGCAGGCAGGAAATCTTGACTGGATCATTCCAATCAGCGAACACATCCAGCTCGCTGGCAATGCCGTACGCGCCGCTGTGAAAGGAGCTGTAGCCCTGGCCGTGGTGTGTTATATAGCTACTGTCGTTTAGCCGAATCGGCCGCGCGGTAGGCGACCAAGTCCAGCCGCTTTCTTCATCCATTAGATAAAATATTTCGCCGGCGGGATCACGGACCGGATCATTCGACCACGGCGTCAACTGGTTTTCGCGGCTGTTGCGGGCGAAGGTATAACCGCCGCCCGATTCCGAAACCAAGAAACCGAAATTCGCATTGGCCACCACGTTCACCCAGGGTGCTGGGGTGTTCTGGCCTTTGTTGAGCACCGTGACATATTCCCGGCCATCCGCTGAAAAACCGCCCAGCCCGTTAAAGAATTGCAATTCCGGTAGCGGGACTTTGATCGCTTCGAAGCTAGAGCGACGGACGCGCGAAGGTATAACGGCCGTTGGTTTTTCTTGTTTCGATGGTTTATCTAATTGTTCTGTGAGACTGCCTTGCCCGGCGACTAATACGGCGCGCGCCGCCGTCAGGATCAATACCCGTTCGTCCGGAGATAGCAAATCAGCGCGCAACAAGTAAACGCTGCCTTCGATCTCCTGCGCGCCGTGGGATGCCAATGTTTGATTGGTGCGCAGCATATTTTCGAGAAGTTGCTGCAGGTCTTGCACATAGGAAACGCCGCGCTCGTTTAAAATCACCAAGTCAACGGCCAAGCACTTAATGCGCCAATACTCGTGGGCTCGTAGCAGTTGCCATACGATTTCCATCGCATCGGCGGTGGCAATACGTAGCACGACCAGCGGGCGATCGCCTGAAATACGGTGGCGCCAGAGTCCGCTTGCCCCCACCCGATTCAGCCTTAGAAACTCGGGGCTGGGCCGCAACGATGGATCCGGGAAAAGAACGTGATTGGCCAGCGACTGAAACCATTGCGCTTCTTCCGGTTCAATACGCAGGTAATGCAACTGTACTTGGGCAAAGGTCCACGCCAGCGCGGAAACACGCTCAAAAATAGCCGGGTCGCTATATTTGTCGGCTAGATCGACTACCGTTTGCCGCGATTCTCCTACCATCGTGGAAAAGATAACTTGTGCTGTTGCGCCCGGCTCGATACGCACGCGCGTGCGTAAACTGAAAATCGGATCGAGTACGGCGCCGACGGTATTCGACAAAGGCCTACCATCGAGCACGGCAATCGGTGCACCCAAATCGTGGCCCCGACCGATGAAACGCGCTCGGTCCGTTTCGTATTCAATCGAATGAGCGACACTACATGCAATCACGTGCGCGGCCCAAATCGGTGCTTCGGTGTCGCTGCGAGGGCGACGCGTGGCGAGTAGCGCGCGCGTATCGGCTGCGTATTCCGTTTCGATGAACAAATTTGAGAAGCCGGAATGCGCGACGTCCGCGGCCAACGGCGCGAGCACCAATTCTAAATAAGAAGTTAATTCAAGTTCGCACATTCGTGCGCCGCTGTTAGTCAACTTCAGCATTCGCACCTCGGCGTTGTCTTCGGGAGAAACGACCACTTCAAGGGTACTGGTAATGTCACCGTCCCTCCGCGTGATACGGGCACGCTCCTCGAAAAAAGTCGCGGCATAGTGATCGGGAGCTTGTACCGTAGGTTGGTAGCCAGCCGACCATGCTGTTTCTGTGGACGTATTGCGGATGAAAATATAGCTGCCCCAACAATCACGCGTGACATCCTCGCGCCAGCGCGTAATGGCGAGTTTCCCCCAAACGCTGTAGCCCGACCCCGCCGCCGTAAGCATCAGTGCGTAATGGCCGTTGGACAATAGATGCGTCGCGGGTACCGCGGTGTGGGGCGATTTAAAACGTCGTACGTTGGCCGGGCCGGTCTGCATCGCTCGAACGCGGCGTTCTGCAGTCGGTTGCACCCAGCGCGTGGGTGCGGCATCGGGTACGCGTTCCTGCAACAAAATTTCGATCGCCTTGACAATCGGATCGCGATGGAATCGGCTGCGCATAATGCCGTCATGGAGGGTATTGGAAAGCGCCACCAGCGACATGCCCTGATGATGGGCCATAAAAGCCCGCACCAACGCCATTTTCTGTCCTTCCGGCAAGCGCTCGGGCGTGAAATCGAGCGCTTCGAAATAGCCATAACGGCCGCGACCCCCGATGCTGTCCAGCGCACGAAGGTTTGCTAGTGCCGCGTGCGCGTCGTACATCGCTGCGAGCGCGGTCGCGTAGGGAGCGATGACGCGATCTTGTTCTAATCCGCGCTTTAACCCTAGGCCCGGCACGCCGAAATCAGCGTATTGATAAGTGAAGGCGCGGTCGCGGACATAAAACGCAGACTCGGAAATTCCCCACGGTGTTCCAGTCGCCTTTGTATATGCGATTTGCCGCTGAACTATGCGTTTACACGTGTAGTCCAGCAAACTCCCGTCGGGCGTGTGCAGGACTAACGACGGCATCAGGTATTCGAATATCGATCCCGACCACGACAGCAGGGCAGAACCCTCGGTGAGCAAGGTCAGCCGGCGGCTCAGACGAAACCAGTGGCGGACCGGTACATCCCGCTTGGCGATGGCAATAAGACTTGTCAGCCTCGCCTCCGAAGCCAGCAAATCGTAAAAGCTGGAGTCCAGTAAACCATCGCCGACCTTGTAGCCGATCGAAAATAATCGCTTTTCCGGATCAAATAAAAAGCCGAACTGCATTTCGGAAAATACGCGTTGCGCCGTAACCGCGAGCCGATCGATCCGCTCGCGTAGAGACCGGTGTGCGGCGATCGCACTGGTGATTTCTGCGTTCAAACTACCCTCTGAGGAGCGCTGTTTCGCGCCACCAGACTCAGTGGTTGCAACACTTAGATGCGCTTCCGGCGCGAGCAGTCCTTGCTCACAAAAGCCCGGAAGGCTGACGACTGTCAGTGCTTCCGCTTGCAACTTTGCTAACCCGCTTGTCTGTTCAGCATTGCGGTCAATCGCCGTGGATCCAGTCTTTAACCACGGCATCAGAACGGTGATATCACGAAGAATAGATCGAGCGTCGGCGTCCAGCGCTACCGCCCACGCCATTAGTTCCGAATCAACCTCGCCGCGCTCCTCAGTGAAGGCTAAACAAAGGTCGCGTAGATGGGCGGCATGTCCAGACAGCATTTGCCAACGTAAAAATAGTGCTTGCCCCTGTACTACTGGGTTAGCCAGGCATGACTCGACTTGTTCAGCGCAGCGTCGTAATTCGTCCATGCTGACCGATAGTGTGCGTCGATCTTCCTTGGTTTGGGCGAGGGTCGCATTAAATAACCTTAGGGTATCGGCGGCGCCGGCGAATTGCGTCGTTGACACGATAGGCTGCCTCACGAGGTCTGCGCACGCTTGCTTGAGTGCGAGCAAATGCGCGGCAAGATTACCGCTGTCGACCGTCGACACGTAGCGCGGCTCAAGCGGCTGCATTGTGCGGGTATCGTACCAATTGAACCAATGCCCGCGATGACGTTCCAGTTTGAGCAGGCTTGCTAGGCTAAGCTCGAGCCGCTCAGTCATATCCAGCAGGCCCAACCACCCAAAATCCCGCGCGGTCACAGTGGCTAATAAATATAGCCCCATGTTGGTCGGTGAAGTGCGATGCGCGATCGCAGGACGCGGATCTTCTTGAAAATTATCCGGCGGCAAATGATTGTCTTCTTGCGAAACAAACGTGGTGAAGAAAAGCCATATGCGGCGCGACGTGCCGCGCAATAGCTGTGTGTCGGCAAGGGACAGTGGTCGTATGGCATCCACCAGGGGGGGCAAGCTCATCACTCGAGCAAATAACGGTGCGACCCACCACAACACCAGCAATGGCGCGGCGACGCGCAGCGACGCCGGATTGAAATACAGTACCACTGCACTCGCGCCGATCACGACACCGGTGGCGCTACGCAGCGGCCAAAAAAAATGGGTCAACGCAAAGCCGGATAATGCTTTCGCCTGCGCCGCCGTCGTCCATTCCAGTAGCTTGCGTCGGGTAATGAATAACCGTACCAAGGTGCGTATGATGGCGTCCGCCATCAGCCAGGCGTGGTGCGCCAGTAGCGTCACGGAGAACAACACTTGCCCCGTTGCCAACAGAATTTTTTCGCCAAAACCGCGCAGTTGCTGGAACCAGCGCTCGCCACGCAACAACGCCACCAAACTATCCAGCAGCGCCACTAGCGCCGGAACCGCAAGCGCCGTAACAACTAGAGCAAGCCATATGCCCTGCGGCGCCTTAGGCAACGCCCACGAAAGGACCAGCAGCATGAGCGCGGCCGGCGCCGACAGCGTGCGCCGCAGGTTGTCCAACATTTTCCAGCGGCCAATGGCGGAAATATCCCGTCGCTGTGATCCGAGTATCCACGGCAGTAGTTGCCAGTCACCGCGCGCCCAGCGGTGCTGTCGCGCCGCCGCCACCCCGACGTGGGAAGGAAAATCCTCAAACACTTCGACATCGCTCACCAACGCGCAGCGAGCGAATATGCCTTCGAATAAATCATGGCTTAACAATCGGTTCGGCGGCACCCGTCCTGCCAGCGCGCGATCAAAAGCATCGACGTCGTACAAGCCCTTGCCGGTAAAACTGCCTTCGCCGAACAGATCGTGATACACATCCGAAGCTGCGCCGGCGTAGGCATCGACGCCACCTGCGCCGGTAAATAGGCGTTGAAAAACCGAGCGCTCCTCGCCCTGCGGCAGCGATGGCGTCACGCGCGGTTGCAGTATGCTGTATCCGTGTACGGTAAGATGGGTGGCACTATCGAAGCGGGGGTGGTTGAGCGGATGGCCGGCAATACCGACTAATTGACTCACCGTATCAATTGGCAACTTGGTGTCCGCGTCGAGCGTGAGAACGTAACGAACCCCCAGTGGTAATGGCGGCTCATCCGCTTCCCGCCGTAAGAATGAAGTGTCGGTCGCGCCGCGCAGCAGCCGGTTGAACTCAGTCAACTTGCCGCGCTTGCGCTCCCAACCCATCCATTTACCTTCGCGCTCGTTCCAAAGACGCGCGCGATGAAGCAGGTAAAAACGCGGCCCGCCGGGTGTCACGTGCTGCGTGTTTAGCAGGGCTATTTCGTGTCGTGCACAATCAAGCAATGCAGCATCGGTCGGCGTCCCCTGCGAATTTGCATCGACCCAATCCGACAATATGGCGAAATACAC
>JANNMV010000281.1:0-2480 GCA_031398205.1 Pseudomonadota bacterium
GCTGCCGCACGGCAGCGCGCGGCAAGTTTGTTGAACGATGTGCATATTCGCGAAATCGATCGTGTGCTCAAACAATTTCCCCATGAACTTTCCGGTGGCATGCGCCAGCGCGTGTTGATTGCCATCGCGTTCGCCTGCAAGCCGAAACTCATCATTGCCGACGAGCCAACGACAGCGTTGGATGTTACGGTGCAGCGACAAATCCTGCGGCTGATTAAGGAACTTCAGGCGAATTCCAATACTGCGATTTTGTTTATCAGCCATGATTTCGGCGTGGTCGCTAAGATCTGCAATCGCGTCAGTGTGATTCATTCGGGGCGTATTTTGGAATCGAATTCCGCTGCCGAGTTATACGCGCGGCCGCAACACCCTTACACTCGCGCATTGCTCGAAGCGACGCCACGCTTTGATCGCCCCGCAGACGCGCTGCATCCCGTGCCGCCGGAATTGATCGATGCACTGTGGGACGAGGCGCGCGCGCACGATGGAGCGCGGACGAACGGATGGCGCTGATTTCCATTCGGGGCTTGACTCTTGCGTTGCCCGATCGCGCGGCAAAACCTTTGTTTGGCCGCACCCCACGGCGCGAAGTTTTGCGCGACATCAATCTCGACATCGAAGGTGGCGAGCGCCTGGGTATCGTCGGCGAATCGGGTTCCGGAAAAACCACCTTGGGGCGAACCCTGCTGCGGCTTTATGAGCCGACGGCGGGCACGATCCATTTCGCCGGGCAAGACATCACTCACCTTGGCGAGCGCGACCTGCGGCCGCTGCGCGCCCGCATGCAGATGGCGTTTCAAGATCCGCAATCGTCGCTGAATCCGCGCCATCGCATCGAAGATATTTTGGCGCAGCCGCTGCTGGCGTTTGGACGCGTGAGAAATCGCGAAGAAGGCCGTACGCAAGCCTTGGCGTTACTTGACCGGGTCGGCCTTCCAAGCAACTTCGCGAATCGTTTTCCGCACCAGTTGTCCGGCGGCCAACGCCAGCGCGTGGGTATCGCGCGCGCCATCGCGCTTAAGCCGCAATTCATCGTCGCTGATGAAATCGTGTCGGGCTTGGATGTTTCGACCAAGGCGCAGATTCTCACGCTGTTGCGCGAACTCAAACCGGAGAACGATCAAGCATTGATGTTCATTGGCCACGACCTTTCCGTGGTGCGCGTGTTATGCGATCGCGTCGCGGTGATGCGTGCGGGCGAGGTCGTCGAGATCGGTGCATGTGAGCGCGTGTTCGGCGATCCGCAACACGGTTACACCAAGGAATTGTTGCAGGCGATTCCCTTGCCTGACGTCGACCCGGATTGGGTCAACGCGGTACAATGAGGGAGCTCTGATTTATTCCGATTGCGTCGCGATACTGCGTTGCTTTCAAATGATATCGCCTTACCTATTTCAATATCCTGCGGCGACATTTTTCGATCGCGCCTTGCCTCGCTTAGAACTCGAAATAAATCAGAGCTTCCCTACACAAAAGGAGTAAACCCATGCAAGTTAAAGGCAGCATCGCCCTGGTGACGGGCGCTAACCGCGGCGTTGGCCGCGCAACAATCAAAGTTTTAATGGAGCAGGGCGCGTCCAAGGTTTACGCCACCGCCCGCGACGCAAGCAAGATCGCCGACCTCGCCGCGGCGTTTCCCGGTAAAGTCGAAGCGCTTGCGCTGGACATCACCAAGCCCGAGCAAGTCAGCGCCGCCGCGGCGCGCGCCAAAGATGTAAACCTTTTGATCAACAACGCCGGCGTGAACAAGATGAAAGGGTTCATCGCCGCCGACAGCATCGACCATGCGCGCGCGGAAATGGAAGCGAATTATTTCGGTACGCTTGCGATGTGCCGCGTGTTCGCGCCGGTGTTGAAAGCCAACGGCGGCGGCGCGATTGTCAATGTCGCGTCAATCGCGGCGCGCGTGACGATACCGATGCTCGGTTCCTATTGCGCGTCGAAATGGGCGCTGTTTTCACTCACCCAAGGCGTGCGAGCCGAATTGGCAAAGCAGGGCACATTAGTCGTCAGCGTCAATCCCGGCGCCATCGACACCGACATGGCGAAAGGCATGGACGTGGCCAAGCTCGATCCCGCCGATGTTGCGCGCCAATCGCTCAAAGCGGTAGATGAAGGCGTCGAAGATATTTACGTCGGCGACATGGCGCAAGGCACGATTCAAGGCGTTCGCGCCGACGAAAAAGCCATGGAGAAACAGCTTGCGGGTATGTTGCCGATGTAATCGCGCATTACTGCGAGGCAACGGCAGAGCGGGTCTAGCCCTAGGCCGGTGGCTAGCCTAGGGCTGCCTCGCCAGGGCATCATGCCTGGAGAGCCGCTCTGCTATTGGCTTCTGGCACGATGATGCTGGAAAAAAAAAGGGCGTTTCTGCGTTACCACGGCTTGTGGCTCGCCTTGGGTTGGGTGTGGATCACATTAGTTGTTTTTGTTTCGCTAACACCGCATCCGCTAGAAATCGAGATGACATCGGGCGACAA
>JANNMV010000314.1:0-9365 GCA_031398205.1 Pseudomonadota bacterium
ATTCGAGTGGTTGCGTTACCGATTCTTCGACTATTGAAGAAGCGGCAAAATGCATTACCGCGTCAACTTCATTCGACGCGAAAATTCGATCGAGTAGCCGCGGATCGCCGCAACTGCCGACTATTAATTCACCGCCAAGGACTAGATCGCGATGCCCGCTCGATAAATTATCCAAAACGATAACTTTATGATTGGCATCGATTAAGGCTGCCACCGCATGACTGCCGATGTAACCGGCGCCCCCTACAACGAGAACTGTCTTCACAAAAATGTGCGCATATCAAATCGATCGAAGTTAGGTTGGCATGGATGCGTTACGTTTAATTGTGTTCCGGGCCGTTTGACCCGCGCGTGATCCGCACCCGCCTGAGAACCCCATCGGCACAACGTCCACTGCAACCGGCACGGGGCCGCAGTTTTTAGCCATAGCGCCGCCGCCATTGCCGGTTTGACTATTCGGTAGCTTAGCGATAGATTGAAGATCGGCGAAAATGGGTGTTCAAGTATCACTTCCTCCGAATTAAACACAAGCGGTTGCCCGTTTCGACAAAATTCAAAGACGCCATGCTCAGTGTAGTAATTTGTACTCGTAACCGTATCGGCGCATTGAAACAATGCTTGCTATTCATGATTGAATCGGCGCGTCATTTTTTGAGGGACTGGGAACTCATCATTGTGGATAACGGTAGTTCAAGTGAAATTTTTCAGGAGATCAGCACCATTGCAGGAGTTCAACTACTGCCCCTGGTCATAATTATAGAGCCTCTTGCTGGCCTTTCCAACGCGCGAAACCGGGGCTTGAAATATGCCAAGGGTGAGATTGTTGCTTTTACCGACGACGATTGCTGGGTCGATGAGAACTGGCTGGATAACATCCATGAGGCTTTCGAGCAAAATAAAGAGGTTGCCCTGGTGGGCGGCAGAGTCGATCTTGCAAATTCCCGCGATGCCAACATTTCCGTCCGTTCGTTCGATCAAGATCAACCTGTGGCTTCTTTCGAGGATATTCAAAAATACATGATCGGATGCAATTTTGCCGTTAGGAAATCTGCTTTTGACGCCGTAGGGGGATTTGATCCCTATTTGGGTGCAGGCGCAGTGGCAAAGTCCGCTGAAGACCTGGATTTCTTTTATCGGATACTAATGTGGGGCGGTGTTATTCACTATTCGGCTGCTTGCCGAATCGTTCACGCCCATGGCCGGTTTGAACTAGCTGCCATCCAACGGCAATCAGCCAACTATATCTTTGGCCGCGGTTTCTGGATTGCCAAGCGGATACTGATGGGGGAGACGAATTTCTGGCGGCATATTTATTGGGAGTTGGTCAGCGCCGGCAAAGACTTTCGGGTGAGCCATAGTCTATATTTACTCGGTGGGTTGTCCACTGGATTCATCGTTTACGCGTTTCGTTTGCGCAAATAGCGGATCCGAACGAATCATATTTTACTACCCCCGGAAAGGCATCAATGTCGGATTATCCACCTCTAATTCTTATCGCGGTGTGCTCGGGAGAGAAAAAACTGGTCAAGCAATGGGCGGCAAGTGGCGATTTGCCTAATATCGCCCGGCTTCTGGGAACAGGCTACACCGTTGACACCGAAAGTCTTCACGGACTTTACGTTGGTGCGAACTGGCCTTCTTTACAGACGGCCTGTCACCCCGGGAAAAATCGCGTCTTTAGCTGGGAGCAACTGCAGCCCGGAACCTACAACATGTATCGCTGCAATGCCGGTGACCAGGCACGGAGGCCTCCATTCTGGGAAAAACTTAGCGAAGCCGGAAAAAAAATTTGTATTTTCGACATACCCCATAGCGGCCTCTCAAAAAATCTAAATGGCTTACAAACCGTTGAATGGGGTGCTCATGATGCGGAATATGGTTTTCGCGCTAACTCGCAACAACTGCACGACGAAATTATCGAAAAGTTTGGTCTGCACCCGATTCCCGGCAATAGCGATGCCGATCGTTCCAAGGACGAATTGCTGTCCTTTTGTGAAGATTTGCAACAGGGCGCGAAATTGAAGGGTAGGTTCAGTCGCTATTTTCTTGAGCAACAGCAACCGGATTTTTTTGCCCAAGTATTTACCGAGGCGCACTGCGGCGGTCATCTGTTGTGGCATCTCCATGATCCGAACTATCAGTGGCATCGGGGCGCTCGTTCGCCGGATGAAATTGATTCATTGAAATTGGTTTACCAAGCGGTCGATGAGGGCATTGGCGAGATGTTGCAAGCAGCCCCGGCGAACGCAAACATCTTTCTGTTGTTTTCTCACGGCATGGGCCCTATGCATAACCCTTACTTCATGACCGAGGAAATATTATTGGCACTGGGTGTCGCCGAGAAGATTAGCGGTCCCGAACCAGCGCAAAACTTTCGCAACCGTATTGATCCGGTACTGACCTGGGCTTGGCAGCAGATTCCCAGAAGAATCAAAAAATTGTTGCAACCCGTACGAAAAAATCTGCGCGACTGGGTTGTCGGCGATAAAACGCCGCCGTCGCGAATCGATAAGGCGAAAAGCCGCGTGTTTTCCATTGATAAAAATCATGCACATGCCGGGCTGCGCATCAATCTGGTTGGACGTGAACCTGAAGGCAAAGTGATGCCTGGTGAAGAGTATCAACAGTTGCTTGATCAGCTTACCGTGGATTTTAAGCTGTTGGTTAATCACGAAACAGGCAAGCCCTTGGTCGAGGAAATCTATCGAACGGACGACCTTTATGACGGGCCCGAACGAGCGCATCTACCGGATCTTCTCGTTAGTTGGCGCAACGATGATTTGCCGCGCCAAATATACTCGCCCAAGATAGGTCATCTTGAGAAGCATTATGAGTATGTTCGCAGTGGGGATCATAGCCCCTATGGCATGTTCGTTCTCAACGGCCCGGGCATTCCCAAGGGGCATTTGCAGCGTACGGTCTCGATACTCGACATAGCCCCTACGCTATGTTCGATGCAAGGCGTTGAATTACTCAACGTGGATGGAAAACCAATAGCAGAAGTTGTTGGACTGGTGAACGCAGCGCGCGAAAATCTTAGCCTTTCAACATGAGCAGCCCTGGCGCCGCGGAGCGGTCGCCGGGCCACTCCCTGCAGCGTAAGATGGCGGCAGGGGCGACTTGGATGGTCGCCTTTCGGTTTTTAGATCGACTGATCGGCATGGTCAGCATGATTGTTCTTGCGCGCCTGATGACGCCGGATGTATTTGGCCTCGTTGCCATGGCTACAACCGTGGCTGGCATGCTCGAGCTGTTCAGCGAATTCGGCGCCGATGCGGCATTGATTCGCAATCCGAAGCCGACCGTCGGACACTTTAATACGGCCTGGTCGTTGGAGCTAGTCAAGAATCTGATCCTGGGTCTATTGCTTGTAGCGCTCGCCTTACCCGCCAGTTGGTTTTTTGAATCGCCGGCGCTGGAAAGCGTCGTCTACGCTATCGCCGGAATTTGGATGCTCAAGGGATTCACCAACATCGGCATTGTGAATTTCCGTCGGGATCTACAGTTCGAAAAAGAATTCACCTTCCTGCTTTCGGCGAGATTGGTTGCCACGCTACTTACGCTATTAGCCGCGTGGTATTTTCGCGATCATCGGGCGCTGCTGATCGGCATGCTGGGACATACCGTGCTGAAAGTAGCGCTAAGCTATGCCATGCATCCGTTTCGGCCAAAATTTTCCTTCAGCCGATTGCGGGAAATATTTCGCTTTTCACGCTGGATAATGTTGCAGTCCGTCTTTCATGGTTTGGCGATGCGAACGCCCAACCTTTTGATTGGCCACGTCGCGGGGGCGAGTGCCGTGGGTTTATTCACATTGAGCCAGGAAATTTCCGAACTCGCCAGCACAGAAATAAGCGCGCCAATTCGCCGTGCCCTTTACCCGGGATTTTCCAAGCTTGCAAACGACGCGCGACAGCTTACCCAGCGTTTACTGGAGGCCCACAGCATCGTGCTCCTGTTAACCCTTCCCATTCCGATCATCATCGGTTTTCTGGCCTCTCTGTTAGTGCCGTTATTGTTCGGCGAACAGTGGTTAGCGGCGGTCCCGCTTATGCAGGTGCACGCGTTGCTCGGTGTACTAAAAACGTTGGGTACGCACAGTCATGTGATTTATATGGCGCTTAACCAACCCAAATGGACATCGCTGGTTTCCTGTATCCACCTGGTTATATTGGTTCCGGTTGCGCTGATGCTGGTTCGTGCTGTTGGGCCGGTCGGTGCGGTCTATGCGCTCATCGTATCGCTACTCGTCTCGCTAATTATCGATTACACCATTCTTTGCCGTCTGCTACCGTTAAGCGTGGGAAGCTTTCTACATTACTGCTGGCGCATCGTCGTGGCGTCTGCCGTCGCCACCGCACTGCTGTACGCAGAAAAACAACTTTTGCCCACGGCCTCAAGCCCGATCGATCAAATATTGCAGATCATTCTAATGGGCCTGAGTAGCTGGCTCATTTACGTTATTTCATTGTTGCTGCTATGGCATCTCAGCGGGCGTCCGCATGGCTCGGAACGCATGGTGCTGGACTACCTTAAGCAGTGGCTGCCGCAGAAAACGGCTAAATGAATAGTCGCGCACCGATATTCATCTTCGCCAATGACCCGTGGAACAATTATTGGCAAACTCGGCATCACATTGCCTACCGGCTGGCGGAACGCGGATGGCCCGTCAGCTATACGCGGAATATTTTTAACCGCTGGCATATTGGTTACGAAGCTTGGGAAACATCGACTTGGTTTTTAAAACGCGAGCGCGTCGACAACATTGTTTTTTTCTGGCCGGGCAGATTGCATACTACTTTAGCAAACAGTCGAACATGGGCAATGTATCTGCGTCGACACCAACTTAACCGCATGCTAAACGACGCTGCGTCGGCCCAGAACGGTCGCCCAATTATCTATGTGTTTCATCCTTCATTCGCCGACTATCTCGAACTTTTCGACGGTTTCAAAGTGATTTACCATGCGGACGACACTTTTTCCGCCATGCCTGGCTGGGACAATCAGCTAGCACAGCAGGAACGAACCTTGGTTCAGCGTGCGGATATTATCATTGCGTCAAGCCAACTGATGGCCAGTTCTTTGCCGTCAATAGAAAATAAACCCGTCACCATTATTCCCAACTGGGCTGACAGCCAAGCTTTCTCGAATGCCGGCGGCGAACCGGTTCCAAAAATTTTAAGTGCGATTCCCGCTCCCCGAATTGGCTACATAGGCACCATTAACGATAAGGTGGATTTGCCGTTGTTAGCCAACATTGCAACGGCAAGGCCGGAATGGCATTGGTGTATCGCCGGGCATGTAGTGCCTTTAAAATATTTTCGAAGTGACAATATGGCAGCGCTGGAACGTTGCAGATCGTTAAACAATGTTCATTTTTTGGGCGCCTATCCCACTAACCAATTACCGAGCTTGGTCAATCACATGAATGTCAATACGCTTATTTATCGTACGATTGGCAGTGGCTGGTGGAAAAACGTATCGCCACTGAAACTCCATGAGTACTTAGCCACAGGATTGCCGGTGGTGAGTGCCGACGTCAACTCGGTGCGAGAATTCGGTGCGGTGGTCGATATAGCAAATTCCCAACCGGATTGGATAGATGCCCTTGACCGCGCGATTTCTGGCTTAGGCATGGGAAGTCCTACGCTACGTCGAAAAGTCGCCTTTGAAAATGACTGGAATGAACGAATCGATCGGATCGAGATTTTGTTGAAGGAATTGATAACAGGGGGTTAGACGTGATGTGTGAAAACTCGATTCATGGCCGTTCAGTAAATCTATTTCCGAACGGCGTGAATAGCCGCTATGCCTACTTCACCGACAACACCCTCGCGCAAGTGGTCAATCGATCGCTCACGGCGAGCATCATCAGCCAACACGATTATTCGTACGACGTCTTTGCTAACCGACGCCAGCAAACCAGCACCCTCATCGGCTCGGCGCTGACCCATGCCTACACCTTCGATGCCCTGGATCGGCTGTTGACGGTGAAGCAAACCGTGCCGCTGGATGCGACCAAGGATAAGACCTACACTTACGACCCACTGAATAACCTGAAAACCCGAGCCATCGGCACGCCGGTGACGGCGACCACCGTCAACGTCCACGATGCGGCGAATCAGTTGTTGGAAGGCAGAAGCGGCACGGCGGCGGGGGCTTTGCTGGCGGGCTATGTTTACGACGCCAATGGTAGGCCCACCAAGAAGTGTCGATGAGTGCCGAATTGCGTGTCCATGGCGCTTGCGAAAATGCCCGAGCGCCGCTGTGACAACGTCGGCATCCTGCAGCGTCAAGGTTTCATGGTTAAGTAGCAGGTCGATGGCTTTCGCTAACTGTGATGGTGATCGCTCATAAACCGCGTCGAGTACCCAAAGTGCTTCCACCAAAACGAGAATTGATACCCACGCGCCTTTCGCAACAAAGTGTTCCGCAACTTTGACTTGTGCGGCATCATCCCGAACCAATAGGCGCACCAAAATATTAGTATCAACGGCGCGCATGTTTTTCGCGGATGAACTTTTTGATGCCTTCCTTTAATCCGGTTGAACTTGGTTGTTTTTGAGCGGGTTCGCCGAATAAGGCCTCATGGACGTTGACTGAGGTGTGCCGCCCTGCCTTGCGCACGACGATTTGATCGTTACTTTCATCCCATTCGAGAATGGATCCGGGCCCGACGCCAAGTTTCTTGCGAACTTCCGCGGGGACGGAAATTTGGCCTTGGGCGGTTAGTTTGGATTGGGCGAGTGGCATAAAACGCGGTACCACGGTAATTGAACCGATGTCAATCCGTGCTGATTGATGAAAAAACAGGCATGATTAGAATCGCTCGTCCGCTCGCAAATACCGCCATTGCCCAACGGGTAACGCTCCGAGCATGACATTCCCGATGCTGACGCGCTTGAGCCCGACCGCGATCAATCCGACCAGTTCACACATGCGGCGGATCTGGCGTTTCTTGCCTTCCTTCAATACGAAACGCAATTGATCTTCGTTTTGCCAAGTGACGTTCGCGGGCTTGAGCGCTTCGCCGTCGAGCGAGAGTCCGTGATTGAGGGATTGCAATCCGCTGTCAGATAATTTTCCTTCGACGCGGACGAGATAAGTTTTCTCGATTTCGGAATCTTGGCCGATCAGTTGCTTGGCGATGCGGCCGTCCTGCGTTAACACCAGAAGGCCGGTGGAATCGATGTCTAACCGTCCCGCGGGCGCCAAGCCCTTGAGATGGTTGCGATCAAATTCCGGCTCGGTCGATTCGTTGCGAAACTGAGTTGTCGGTAGTACGAGTGTTATCGCCGGCTTGTAACCTTGTTCCGCTTGACCCGAGACATAACCGATGGGCTTGTTGAGCAGGATCGTGACTTGCGCGCTTTGTTGTTTTTGCGCGGCTTGATTGAGCGTGACTGTTTGGTTGGGGAAGGCGCGAGTACCGAGTTCCGTGACTTGCACACCGTCAATGAATACCCAGCCGCGCTCGATATAGCTGTCAGCCTCGCGACGCGAGCAGATGCCCTGCTGCGATAGGAGTTTTGAAATACGGACTTTCTCCATCAAGCAATCTCATTCACGTAAAAATGTTTCCATTACGAACCCAATAAATTTTTCTTCAGTTCTGTATCGATTGGTTTTTCGCCGAGCCAAACTTTGAGCAATGAGCGGAAGAAATCTTCGCCGCTGATGGTGCCCTTGGTATCGCCATTGATCACGACACGAGTGCCCGCAACCGGTAGATAATCGAGCTGTACCGCATCGCCTCTTTTTACACCCCCGACGCCGCTTATGATGCCATTAAACGCGTTAATCTTGTCATTGATCTTGGCGAGTTCGGCTGCGCTATTGTTCGCTTTTAGGCCATCCTGTAACGCGCCGGAAAACACATCGGCCTTCAAATCACGCATGATGTGCAGCGCCATGCGCTTCACCCCTTTGCCGCCAAGAACCGCGTCGGCTGTATTCGTTTTTTGTTCCAAGTACAACGCGCCGACGTAGACCTTGATGAACATGCGTGTACGAATGCCGGCGCCGTTGAGCTTGAGTTCTTGGCCTTCGACCTTGGCGGAATCGGGAATTTTTATTCCTGCAATGTCTGCGGCGAGCGCGGAAAGTGAGAATGCAAATGCTACAAGCAGCGTGAGTATGGTTCTCATATTAAATCTCCCCTTTTGGTTGGCGAGTTGTTGAAAAGCGATTGCCCTAAGCGGCAATGTGGGTGCGCTTCCCAGGCATGCCATGCCTGGGAAGCGCTATCCACGGGGTGGCCTACGGGGTGGCCTAGGGCCAGGGCCATGCGGCTTCTGGCGCGATAGCAAAATAATTTACAGCGCTTCGAATATACCCGCGGCACCCATGCCGGTGCCCACGCACATCGTCACCATGCCATACTTTTGTTTGTGCCGTTGCAAACCATGCACAAGCGTCGCGGTACGAATTGCGCCGGTCGCGCCGAGCGGATGGCCGAGCGCAATCGCGCCGCCGAGCGGATTCACTTTGCTGCGGTCGAGATTGAGTTCGCGGATGACAGCTAACGATTGTGCGGCGAAGGCTTCATTTAATTCGATCCAATCCAATTGATTTGCAGTCAATCCGGTTTGCTTTAGCACTTTCGGAATGGCTTCGATCGGTCCGATACCCATGATCTCAGGCGGCACACCGGCGACGCTATAGCCAACGAAGCGCGCCAACGGCGTAAGGCCAAATTCCTTCAATGCTTTTTCGCTGACAAGAATCACCGCGCCAGCGCCATCGCTGGTCTGCGAACTATTGCCGGCGGTCACGGAGCCCTTCGCTGCGAACACCGGGCGCAGTTTGGCGAGGCCTTCCATGGTAGTGTCCGGGCGCGGGCCTTCATCTTTTGCAACGGTTTTGCTTTTCGTCACAATGGTGTCATTCGCGAGGTCGGCGAGTTGCTCGTTGATGGCGTAGGGCAAAATCTCGCTGAACTCTCCGGTCTCGGATGCCTTGATCGCTTTTTGGTGGCTGGCGAATGCGAAGGCATCTTGATCTTCGCGACTCACCTTCCAACGCTCGGCGACTTTTTCCGCCGTCAAACCCATTCCATAAGCAATGCCGACGTTTTCGTTTTTCGCGAACACGGCATTGTTGATCGCCATCTTGTGGCCACCCATCGGAATCATGCTCATGGTCTCCGCGCCCGCGCCGATCATGATATCGGCTGCGCCGGTGCGAATGCGATCGGCGGCAATCGCCACTGCTTCCAATCCCGAGGCGCAGAAACGATTCACCGTCAGGCCTGCGACCGATTGCGGAATGCCCGCGAGCAACAACCCGATGCGCGCAATGTTCATACCTTGTTCCGCTTCGGGAATCGCGCAACCGACAATCACATCGGTAATCTGTTTTGCATC
>JANNMV010000319.1:0-2897 GCA_031398205.1 Pseudomonadota bacterium
TGCGCCCTACATACTCATCGAGGACGTGGCGCTGAGGACGATGGCAAAGTTCGCAAGTGCTGTTCGACTCGGTTTTCTCTTGGCAGCAAGCTTTCCCAAATGGATACTGCGAGCGCCGCCGCGAGCAGCATGATGCCGGTCCAAAGTGCGAAGGGAAAACCGATAAAGCTGATGGCCAGGCCACCGAGCATGGCGCCGCTGGCTTGGCCGACGTATAACGCGGAAGCATTCAGCGCTAAGGTCGCGCTGGCGAGTCGCGAATCCTGATTCACCAAACGCGTTTGCTGCGCACTGCTGACAGCAAACGCGGCGGCGCCCCAAAGCCCCATGGCGACAATGGTCAACAACAGCGATGCGCCGGAAAACGCGAGCATGATGAAAGCGCTAAGCAATATGCCGATCCCGAAATGGGCAACCTGTGCGGCGCCCATTCGGTCCACCCATTTTCCCGCGAGGGTATTGCCTAGTAAACCGGCGAGGCCGAACCACACCAACAGTGCGCTCAAGCCCGTTGGTCCGATGCCGTGTAACTGCAATAACAGCGCGGCAATATAAGTAAAGAGCGCGTATTGACCGGCCATGCCAAGCACCGTAGTCATGACCGTGAGCATCGGTGCTTTTTGGCGAAACAAGCTAAACCAATTTCGTGCCGAAACGGAGGGAACTTGCGTACCGTGAGGCAAGGTTTGCGCAAGAAAACCCATCGCCAATAATGCCAGTACTCCAACCAAGGCAAACGCGCTGCGCCAACCGAAGGCGCCGCCGACGAATGTTCCCAACGGTACGCCGACTACGCTCGCCAAGCTGAATCCCGCGAACACCAGCGCGATGGCGCGCCCGCGTCGCTCCGGTCGCACCAAATGTGCGGCGAGCACCGCCGCATTTGGCGTGAATAGCGCCGCACCGATGCCCGCGAGTACGCGCGACAAGACCAGCATTGTGAAATTAGGCGCGAACGCACTGAGCAAACAAGCGAGAACAAAAATGCCGAGGCCGCTGAGCATTAACGGTCTGCGATCCACATGGCGTGTTGCAATGCCCAGCAAGGGCGCGCCGACGGCCAGGGAAAGACCATAGATCGTGACCAACTGGCCCGCCATGGCGACGCTGGTGTCCAGGCTTGCTGCGATTGCCGGCAAGATTCCCGCCACGATCAACGAGCCCGTACCAACCGTGAAATTCCCGAGCGTAAGCACCCAAAGCCGGTAATTCATTTGTTGAACCACCTTGAATTTTTTGGCAATATTTTCAACATGCGTATTTCGTTAGGTATGGAAATCTCGCGGCGGCGCAACAAAAGAAAGCCATTATGGCAGCAATCTTTGGGGAAAAACGTGCGAAAAGGCGCAGAAAAAGTGTGACAAAAGTCACACTTTTTTGCTTTTCATGCCGCCAAGGCGAATCCGAAGCTAGCAGCCACAAGTAAGTACAACTCTAGTTCCTGTGAACCCTGGCCCCGTAGTCGTGAATAAGTCACAGTTTTGCTGTGCATTTACGCAATGATTCGATCGGCCTTGAAGACGATCATGTCAACCATAGCGAAACATAAACGTACCTGTGAAACGAGGTGTATGAACAACGTAACGAACATGATGTTTTTGGGCAAGACCCGCGTGTATCGGCAACGTCCCAGTGATGCGCGTTGGATCAGGTTAGCCAGCAGTAACGCTCTCGCTCCGATTCGTACTTTAGGAGCTTGGGCGCTTTTTTCCGCGGGCTACTTTCTCAGGGGTCATGGAACACCTGTGATTTAGTCGGCAGGCGTTCCATGGCTTCCGCGAAAAAGTTTTGGGACATTTAACCTAACGAAAAGGAGATCGCAAATGTTGGCTAAAACGTTGGTATCAAGTGTCGTGCTCGGTATGAGTTTGTTGGCATCCCCGGTGTTCGCAGCGGATAATCCGCTGGCGCCCGCCTACAACACACCGCAGCAGAAGAAATATTTCATGGAATTCTGCAAGATAGACCTAAACAGCGACGGATTGGTGTCCATGGAGGAATACCTCAACAAGGGCAATCCACTGTCCCCCGGCTATGATAAAAACCCCAAGCTCACCGCCAAATTAGATGGGTGGAAAGCGATGGCGGGGGAAGGCAAAGAAGTCGATGCCGCGAAATTCGTTGCTTATATGGACACGCGCAATCCCTTGAGCCCGTCTTTCAAGAAGTAACTCGTCTCGAGGAGCCCGTCGGACTGCAAGTTCGGCTGGCTCCTAGGGCAAGAGCGCAAGTCCGGCGTGCGCGGCCCCGTCTCGCAGCCGCTGATCGACTACCGCACATGTAAACGGCATGTCCGTGCAGTCGCGAAGCGAAAGCGCGCTCGCAAGGTGGATGCTGTCGAAACCCCTTAGCTCATATGCTTCCGATACTGTTCGGTTAAGCGCGTTCGCCCTGAGCCTGGCGAAGGGTGAATGGGCTTCGACGAGCTCAGCCCGAACGGCTAACCGAACAGCATTGAATATGCTTCTGTTGTTTCTCCGGCAAGTCGTGGAACCGATGCCGTCAACTCGACTCGCCTAATTGACTCCCAATCCGCGTTTAGTTGGGAGACACGTTCACGATGTCTTGGTCCGTCGGTATGCCCTTCCCGGTTTAGGCGCGCGAAGGCGGCACGCGCTCAAGGACCGTTTTTTTCGGATGAGAACGATTTCCGCCCCCGGCCGATTGTGCGCCTGGACCGTTATCGTGGCGCCTGCTTCCACTTGCCGCAGGTGAGAAATTTGTTTGAGGTGGCGCGTACTTAACTTATCACCGCACTAGACATTACCCAAAGTGTGAATAAGTCACAGTTTTTATGTGCATTAACGCAATGATCGTTTTCAAGTCGAAGCGGATGATGGGAACCATAGCAGCACGTAAACAACCACAGGAGACCACCATGAAACGCAATCCACTTA
>JANNMV010000331.1:0-4671 GCA_031398205.1 Pseudomonadota bacterium
GGGCGCGATTCGATCGGTGCCGAGTTACAACGTGATGGGTTTGGCGAAAGCGAGTTTGGAAGCGAACGTGCGGTATCTAGCCCAGAGCCTCGGGCCGCGCGGCATTCGCGTGAACGGCATTTCCGCCGGGCCGATCAAGACCCTGGCCGCAGCGGGCATCGCCGGTTTCGGAAAAATATTGCACTACGTCGAAGCGACAGCGCCACTGAAACGCAATGTGACGACGGAAGAGGTCGGCAACGTCGCCGCGTTTTTGTTAAGCGATCTTGCGTCCGGTGTGACGGGGGAAATTACCTATGTCGACGCGGGTTTCAATACCGTCGTACCGGGAATGGAAGGATAGCGGCGCGACAATGGCCTGCGGATCCAGTACCAGAGCGGCTCTTCAGGCATGTGTTACCAATACTACTGGTCGGACTTCTGTTCCAGCGCGGTTTTATCGATGGTGATCTTTGCCTTGCTACGTAGGCTTTTCACCATCGCTTCGAATTCCTCTTGCGATTGCATTTGCGCTAAGCGCGGCAAAATTGTATTGCGCTTGGCATCGTCTAGCACCGGCGCGTCAACGACTTTGCTGATCTTGACGAAGCTGTAACCATCCGGCCCTTCGGCGCCGACGAATGCCGGCAGTTTTTTCACATCGGTTTTGAACACTAAGGTCACGATATCGCCAGGGATGTCGCCCGGATTTTGCCGTCCCACCAACTTCGCCATCGACCACGTTAGTCCCGGCACGTCCTTGCCTTGCTTCAACAGTTCCAAATTGACCTTGGCCTGCTGCGTGACGAGCTTGAGCGCCTCCTGTTGTTTTAGCGTCTCGACAATTCCGGCGCTCGCTTCACTGAGGGGTTTCGCAGCAGCCGGCTTGTGCTCCAGCACACGCGCGGCGATGAGTGTGTTCGGCGCGACTTCTATCGCTTCGGTGTTACGCTTATTCTTCAAGACCTCGTTGGAAAAGATCGCCTCGAGAAATTTCTTGTTGGCGAACATCGGATTCGTGCCCTCGCCGGTGCGCGGGATAAATTCGCTTTGCTGCGACGTGAGCTTAAACTGATCCACCACCGGCTTTAGGCTGTCCGACTGTTCGTAAACCATGTCGTTGAAACTGCCGGCGATTTCCAGATAATGTTTGTTGGCTTTTTGTTTCTTCACTTCGGTGATGATGCTGTCTTTCACCTCGGCAAAGCTCTGCGTCTTTTCTTCGAAAGAAATTAAAATGTGACTAGCCTTGCGCTCCGCCTCTTTTATTTCGGTGAGCTTGATAATGTGGTAGCCGAATTCCGATTCGACCGGCCCACGAATCTCATCAACCTGCATCGAGAACGCCGCCTCTTCGAAGGTTTTGACCATCGCACCCTTGCCAAAGTAGCCCAAGTCGCCGCCCTGTACCGCCGAACCGGTATCTTGCGAATACTTTTTTGCTAACTCGGCAAATTGCGTCGGCTTAGCCTGCACTTCTTTTAGCACGTCTTGAACCTTCGCCAGCGCAGCTTTCTTCTCGTCAGCGGTGTCGTTACTTTTCTTTTTATATTGACCTTTCGCCAGGCGTTCATCGTAAAGCTTGTGCGCTTCGTCGTCGCTCACCATTTGTTCGGCCGCAAATTTTTCGGCGGACAACATGACGTACTCAACTTTCACCTGCTCGGGAATTTTGAATCGTTCGGGGTTGGCGTCGTAGTACGCCTTGATGGCTTTCTCGTCGATCTTCACCTGACTAAGAAAAGCGTTCGGGGAAACCGTCGCGCGGCTCACTTCGCGCTGCTGTTCGCTGAGTTTTACAAAACCGTCGAGCTGAAACTTCGGAACAATCGCCGTCAAGGTGATTGCGTCGCGCATTTGCTGCAAGACGCCGTCCTGGCGAATTTGTTCTTCAAACATCGTTTCCGTCATGCCGCGATTGCGCGCGTAGGTTTGATATCGCGTCAACGAAAATTTGCCGTTGTCTTGAAACGCCGGAATCGCCTCGATAGTCTTGCGCAATTGTTCATCGGTGACGGTTAAGCCGACTTTTTTCGCGGTCGCGGCGAGGAGGCGCCGATTTACGACGCCCTCAAGCACACCAGCCTTTGCCTGGGGATTATCAACCATGGCGGGATTAAAGTTTTGACCTAACATCTCGCGCATTTGATCGACTTGATTACGATAGGCGGTATTGAATTCATCGCGGGAGATATCGGCGCCATCAACGCTCGCCATACTCGCGCCACGACCGATATTCTGAATGTAAGACTCAACTCCCCACAGCGAAAAGCTGATAATAATGAGTCCAAAAATAATATAGGTAAGCCACTTACCTGCCCTACCCTCGCGGATGGTATCGAACATGTTGGATTCTTTTAAGGATGAAAATCAATCGCGCGATTATACGCGGAAAACGGCTTTGCCGGCCGACTTGCCGGGCTTGGAAAAGCAAAAGGGCGAACTCGCGTTCGCCCTTTGACTTGTCTGGCGGAGTGGACGGGACTCGAACCCGCGACCCCCGGCGTGACAGGCCGGTATTCTAACCAACTGAACTACCACTCCTAGATTTTTTGGCCTTACTGGTGGGTGCTGACGGGATCGAACCGCCGACATTCGCCTTGTAAGGGCGACGCTCTACCAGCTGAGCTAAGCACCCAAAAGCGGCTTAGTTTACCGCATCCTTCAATGCTTTACCAGCGCGGAACTTTGGAACTTTTGCCGATTTAATCTTAATCGCCGCGCCAGTGCGCGGGTTACGCCCGCTGCGCGCTGCGCGTTTGCCAACATAAAACGTTCCGAATCCGACTAATGTCACCATGCCACCTTTTTTCATTGAAGTTTTGATGGCGCCGATAGCGCTATCGAGCGCACGGCCGGCAGCAGCTTTAGAAATATCTGCGGATTTCGCGATGACTTCGATGAGCTCTTGCTTATTCACGTCGATCCCCTTTCTGATGTACTAAGTGTACAGGACTATTCCTGGACTTGACTTTATAACAAGCGACAAAACAAGGTGTCAAGCGCTTTAAGTAAATTATTAAGTGTCACTAACACCAGAATTGGCGCGGCTTTCCAGGCACCGCGCGATTCGAGCGAAAAACGTTAGGCAAAATGCGCGCGGCCGCAGCCGCGCGTTCTCGGGTTAAGTTACCGTGATTAATGCTTTAATGATGCCGCTGTCGCGTCATCGGGTTTCGCTGCCACGGCTGGCGCGACGACTTCCGTTTCCGGCAATGGCAGCGGCTTGGTTTCAAGCGCCATTTCCAACACTTGATCGATCCACTTCACTGGATGAATATCCAAGCGATTCTTAATGTTGTCGGGAATATCCACCAAGTCCTTGGTGTTTTCTTCCGGAATCAGAACTATCTTAATGCCGCCGCGATGGGCCGCCAGCAACTTTTCCTTTAGACCGCCGATGGGAAGCACTTCGCCACGCAACGTGATCTCACCGGTCATTGCCACGTCGGCGCGCACCGGAATACCGGTTAACACCGATACGATCGCGGTGCAAATACCGACACCCGCGCTTGGGCCATCTTTCGGCGTTGCACCTTCCGGCAAATGGATATGAATATCCGTCTTCTCGTAAAAATCGTCAGCAATGCCGAGTTTTCGCGCACGGCTACGCACCACTGTCAACGCGGCAGCAATCGATTCTTGCATGACTTCGCCGAGCTTACCGGTGGTGGTCATCTTGCCTTTGCCGAGCAGTTTGGTGGCTTCGATGGTGAGCAATTCGCCGCCCACTTCGGTCCACGCCAAACCCGTCACCTGACCGACTTGATTTTCCTTCTCGGCGATACCGTAGGTGTACTTGCGCACGCCCAAATACTTGTCGAGATTCTTCGCGCTAACGGCGACTTTCCCCGGCGCTTTTTTCACCATCAGGGCTTTCACCACTTTACGGCAAATCTTGGCAATCTCGCGATCCAGACTGCGCACGCCGGCCTCGCGGGTGTAATAGCGCGTGACATCGCGCAACGCCGATTCATTTACCGTTAACTCTTCGTCCTTGAGGCCATTCGCCTTCATTTGTTTCGGTAATAAGTACTGCCGCGCGATGTTGATCTTTTCGTCTTCCGTATAGCCAGACAGTCGAATGACTTCCATGCGATCGAGCAATGGCGCCGGAATATTCAGCGTATTGGCCGTCGCGACGTACATCACATCGGACAAGTCGTACTCGACCTCGACGTAGTGATCCATGAAGGTATGGTTCTGTTCCGGATCGAGCACTTCCAACAACGCCGATGACGGATCGCCGCGAAAATCCATGCCGAGCTTGTCGACTTCGTCAAGCAGGAACAAGGGATTACGCACCGCGACCTTGCTCATGTTCTGCAAAATCTTACCGGGCATGGAGCCGATGTAGGTGCGGCGATGGCCGCGAACTTCCGCTTCGTCTCGAACGCCGCCGAGCGACATGCGCACGAACTTCCGATTGGTCGCACGCGCAATCGATTGACCGAGCGAGGTCTTGCCCACGCCGGGCGGGCCGACCAAGCACAGGATCGGTCCTTTCATGCGCTCGACACGACCTTGCACCGCAAGATATTCGAGAATGCGCTCTTTGACTTTATCCAGACCGTAATGATCTTCGTTCAGAATTTTTTCCGACGCCTCGATATTGGTGCTGACCTTGGTTTTTTTCTTCCACGGCAAATTGGTGAGAATATCGATATAGTTGCGCACCACCGTCGCTTCCGC
>JANNMV010000334.1:0-2328 GCA_031398205.1 Pseudomonadota bacterium
TATATCGCATCTAAACAAGCTATTAATCAACTGAAAGGGATGAAATACGGGCGTTAATCACGGGCGCCATACACACTATTACGGTCGGTCCAAAAGTCCAAGATAGTGTGGTGAATATTGCCAACAGTCGTTTTAAGATATCCCGTAAATGATAGTGGGCACTTTCGAAGAAACGACGTAGGTGTGGCCTGCCCGACAGGAATCGAACCTGTGACCCTCAGCTTAGAAGGCTGATGCTCTATCCGACTGAGCTACGGGCAGACTGTCGTCAGACGATACACTGGTCGGGGTGGAGAGATTCGAACTCCCGACATCTTGCTCCCAAAGCAAGCGCGCGACCGGACTGCGCTACACCCCGAACCGTAAATTATATCATTTCGTTCGCTGCTTGAATCGGGTTAGACTTTCGCGCATCGACTTTTCGGATAGACCCATTGGGTGACCTTGTTTCCACCATCGCCATGGCCGCCGGGGTCAGTTGGGCGAGCGGCTTACGCCTTTATTTGGCGCTGTTCATGGTCGGCGCGCTGGGCAAAATCGGCTGGATCGTGTTGCCGGATCACCTGCAAATTCTCTCCCGAGACGGTGTGCTTTACGCCTCCATGTTCATGCTCACCATGGAGTTTCTCGCCGATAAAATTCCGGTATTCGATAGTCTTTGGGATTCGCTCCACACCTTCATTCGCATCCCTGCCGGCGCCGCGTTGGCCGCCGGCGCCGTTGCCGACATCGGCCCGGAATGGGCATTCATCGCGGCGCTGTTAGGCGGTACGCTGTGCGGCGGCAGCCATTTCACTAAAGCGGGCAGCCGCGCGTTGATTAATTTATCGCCGGAACCATTCAGCAATTGGGCTGCATCCTTTGGCGAAGATTTCATGGCCGCCGCGGGATTGTGGGCCGCGCTATTTGCGCCGGCGTTGTTTTTTGTTGGGCTGGCATTGTTTCTGTTGCTCATGGTTTGGCTAATGCCGAAAATTTGGCGTGGTGTGAGGTTGGTGCTAAAACGCACCCGCGACGCGCAAGTTCAACCGGTGACCGAACGCTAGTGTTCACGTAACGATGTGGTACCTATACTTAATCGAGTGTAAAAATGGGGCTTATTACGCCGGGATTACCAACGATCTTGAGGCGCGCTACGCGGCGCATGTCCGCGGTCAAGGCGCGAAATACACCAAGGCCAATCCACCGCTGCGCTTACTCGGATCCAAAGCGTACCCGGATCGACCGAGCGCATTGCGTGCCGAGTGGGCGATCAAGCAACTGCAAAAATCGAAAAAACTAGCCTACCTCGCTGCGCCATGACGAGTATGCCTCCCGCCAAAAACGTGAATCGACTCTCGGCCTTAACACATTTGCTGCCTTTTTGCCGGCCTTACCGCAGCCGATTTCTGCTCGCTTTTATATTTCTCTGCGTCGCCGCCAGCGCCACGTTAGCGGTTCCGTTCGCTTTCAAAAACTTAATCGACCTCGGTTTCGCACAACACGTAATCGGCGCCAACGCCCCAGGCAGCAATGCCTCGATCAACATTTATTTTCTATCGCTGTTTGGCATCGCCTGCATATTGGCGGTATTCACGGCAGCGCGATTTTATATGGTCAGTTGGCTCGGCGAGCGTGTCACCGCTGATTTACGCCGCGCGGTGTATGGCCGCATGTTGATGCAAAGCCCGGCATTTTTTGAAACCACGCAAACCGGCGAGGTATTGTCGCGCCTGACGACCGACACGACGCTGGTGCAAACCGTCATCGGCAGCAGCGTCTCCATGGGATTGCGCAATCTGTTTCTATTCATCGGTGGGCTGACAATGCTGATCGTCACCACGCCCAACGCAACGCTGATCATTTTGTTGGTCATCGCCCTGGTCATGATTCCCGTCGCGCTATTCGGCCGCCGCGTGCGCAAGTTGTCCCGTGCCTCGCAAGATCGCATCGCCGACTCGAGCGCCGTCGCCGGAGAAATCTTGAACGCCATGCCCATTGTCCAAGCCTTTACCAACGAAGACTTTGAGAACCGCCGCTTTGGCGAGGCCACCGATGCGGCATTCGCAACCGCGATCCACCGCACTCGCGCCCGCGCCTGGCTCACCGCAATTGTGATCGTCATTATCTTCGGCGGTGCGGTGTATGGCCTGTGGCTTGGCGCCCGCGCCGTGTCGACGGGAACCATGACGCCGGGCCAGTTGGCGCAAGCGATTTTATATGTCGCGCTGGTTGCCGGATCGGTCGGTGCGCTGGCCGAAGTGATCGGCGACGTGCAGCGCGCCACCGGCGCGACGGAGCGATTGCTGGAGTTGTACACCGCCGTGCCGCAGATCATATCGCCGATTC
>JANNMV010000336.1:0-2057 GCA_031398205.1 Pseudomonadota bacterium
AACCAACGAGGATCGAATAGCATGCGCCCCACTATCCAAACACTCATTGCAATCGCTACGCTCACCTTGGCCGCATCGACTTTCGCCGACAGCATCAAGATTGCGCACATCGATCCCCTGAGTGGGCCGTTCGGTCTGGCGGGGCAGACCCTCGGCAAGCACTTCGATGCGATCGTTGAGGACATAAATTCAAAAGGTGTGTTGGGCAAGACGCCATTCGAAATTTCTCATTTAGACAACAAGGCCAGTGCACAAGATAGCGTCACGCTATTGCAGCGGATTATTGATTCGGGCATTCGTTTTGTGATCCAAGGAGGTGGCTCGAATGTCGCCCACGCACTGTCCGATACGATCGCCAAACACAACGTCCGCAACCCGGATAAGGCGGTGCTGTACCTCAATTTTGCTGCGCAAGATCCCGCGCTGACCAACGAGAAATGCAACTTCTGGCATTTTCGTTTCGATGCGCATGTCGATATGAAGCTCGACGCCATCACCAATCACATTGCGCGGCAGAAGAATATCAAGAAGGTTTATCTTCTCAATCAAGACTACGCTTTCGGCCAAGCCATCGCCAAAGCAGCCCGGGAAATGTTAGCGAAGAAGCGGCCGGACATCGACATCGTCGGCGACGATTTACATCCCATGGGCAAGGTGAAAGATTTTTCACCTTACATTTCCAAAATCAAGGCATCGGGAACCGAGACGGTAATTACCGGCAACTGGGGAACGGACTTTTCGTTGCTGATTAAAGCCAGCAAGGAATTTGGACTGGACGTGACCTACTACACGCTAAACGCACAAAACGCAGGGGCGCCAAAATCCATCGGCGCAGCCGGCGCGGATCACATCAAAAATGTCTCGGCCTGGCATTCAAACGCCGCGGAAAACAAAGCGGAAAAATTCGCCAACGATTACCGCAAGAAGTACAAAGACGATTTTTATTACGCGACTTCCAAAACCGCATTGGAAATGCTCGCCAAAGCGATCAACGATTCAAAGTCCACCGAGCCGCTGAAAGTGGCAAGGACATTGGAAGGCATGAAATATCAAGGTGACACGGGCGAGATGTGGATGCGTGCTGACGATCACCAGTTAATGCAGCCGATTTATATTTCCACGTTCACCAAAGCGGGCGGCAAGGACGTGAAATACGACCTAGAAGAAACCGGCTATGGCTGGAAGACGGATGTTCGCGTTGAAGCGAAGGATACGGTGATGCCGACAACTTGTGCGATGGTGCGGCCGTAGCAAGGATGGAGTCCGGAGCAACACATCGATAAGGGACAGCCCGGGACTCGGGTCGTCGCGAACCTGCAGCCACCTAACCGATTGTAGCCCTGGCCCTAGGCCAGTGGCTAGCTTAGGGCTACCTGGTCATTCCCGCGACAGCGGGTAATCCGTGTTGAACTTTATAAGCCCAATGGATTCCCGCTTTCGCGGGAATGACACGAATTGTGGCTACCTTGGATTCATGCAGAATGATTCTGCAACGCAATCATTCCGGCGTTGGTTTTTCGATCGGTGGCAGCGGCGGAGCGTCCGGTGTTTCCACTGCCGTGTTCGCTTGTTTCAACAACTTTTTTTCTTCTTTCTTCTGCTTCTTAGCAAGTTCTTTCTGGCGCTTTGCAAACGCGTAGTTGGGTGTCGCCATTGATGCTCCATTCTGCCTGGGCTCGAAATGAGCCGCTCTATGCGCCCTATTTTACCTTGGATTAGCCTCGCGGACGACCTAGATAGTTTTCGCCGGTTTGTCGCCGCGCAACTTTATTCGACCAATTTCCGCCAAGCAAACAACAATTCCAATGCCGCTTTTGGCGTCAGCTCTTCCGGATCGATATTTTCTAACGCCTCAATCACGGGATGCAGCGATGGTTCCGGCGCCGCTATCGTGGCCGGGCCGGCAAACAAATCCGCCTGCCCGCCGCGCATCACGGCGCTGTCTTCCAGTTGTTTCAATTTTTGTCGCGCGCTGCGAATAACGCTCGCCGGAACCCCCGCCAACTGCGCCACTTGCACACCGTAACTCTGGCTTGCCGGGCCGTCTTTTACGCTGT
>JANNMV010000364.1:0-6177 GCA_031398205.1 Pseudomonadota bacterium
CGCTCGATTTGTTCCGTTGCGTAGGCGCGCGCGAGACGTTGCGTTTCCTCGACGGGAATATTCTTGCCGTGGGTTTTCTCGATTTGGATTTCGATCGGCATGCCGTGGCAGTCCCAGCCGGGCACATAGGGCGCGTCGAAGCCCGCCAACGTTTTGCTTTTGACGACGATATCTTTCAGGATTTTGTTGATCGCGTGGCCGAGGTGAATATCGCCGTTGGCGTAGGGCGGCCCGTCGTGCAGAATAAATTTCGGCCGACCTTTGCTCGCTTCTCGAATGCGCTGATACAGCTTATTCGATTGCCACGTTGCGACCCAGCCGGGCTCGCGCTTGGCCAGATCGCCCTTCATCGGGAACGGCGTATCGGGCAAATTCAACGTTTTCTTGTAGTCAGTCATACATCGCTTTTGAGATATTGTCTTGCGTGTTCCACATCGCGCTCGATTTGTTGGCGCAATGTTTCCAGGTCGGGATATTTTTCTTCATCGCGGAGTTTGTGCAAAAATTCGACGCGTACGCGGCGGCCATAAATGTCCGCGCTGAAATCCAAAATATGAACTTCCAGCACCGGCGCGGCACCGGCCATTACCGTGGGCCGCACGCCAAGGCTCGCCACGGCGGGCAATGGCATCGATTCGATTCCATGCAATTTTACCGCATAGATTCCGGTGAACGGGGTGCGATTTCTTCGCAAATGAATGTTCGCCGTCGGAAAACCGATTCGGCGTCCTAATTTTTCGCCGTGGGCGACACGCCCCTCGATGGTGTAGGGGCGGCCGAGCAGGCGTTGCGCGTGGGCGAAATCGCCGCGCGCCAATGCCTCGCGCACACCGGTGCTGGACACCCGTTCCCCTGCCACATTCACGCTGTGCATCGTTTCAAGTTGAAATCCATATCTCTCGGCGGCCCGCGCTAACTGAGCATGATCGCCACCGCGCCGCGCGCCGTAGCGAAAATCGTCGCCAACCAACAACCAGCGCACGTTTAATTTTTTCAGCAGAAGCTGCGTGACGAACGCATCCGGCGACAGCGCCGCAAATTCACCGTCGAAGCGGATGACATGGGCGCGTTCCACACCGTAGTTCGCGAGGCATTCAAGTTTTTCACGCAACGTTGTCAGACGAGCGGGCGCGCTGCCGGGTGAAAAGAATTCGCGCGGCTGCGGTTCGAACGTCAGCACCGCCGCCGGCAAGGCCAGCGTGCGCGATGCCTCGCACAAGCGCGCGAGCATGGCTTGATGGCCAAGATGAACGCCGTCGAAGTTGCCGATAGTGAGTGCGACGGGTGCGCGGAACGCGCCCCGCGTGCCGCGAAAGACCTGCATGGCCCTAGGCCACTCCGTGAATGCTGAGAAAGGCCCGTATGCTAGCTTATTTCATAGTGCTTTGCACCACGACGGGTGCTTGCGCCGTCGTCTAGAACGCGTTGTAGTTTGATTAATTTTTAGGCATTGACCGGAGAGAAAGCATCGGCGCGGCTCTCAAAGGATGCATTGCTGTGGCCCAGTATCCATGCGGCTTTCGGCAGGGCATCAATTTTAATTGCGGCGCAGCCGTTTTGTTTCGGATGGCGTTGCGATGCGGCCGAAACCCTGGACACGCGCGGTATCCCCCGCGAGTAACCGCGTACCAGCGTCGTGTTTTGTATCACTTTCCAAGGAGTCGATCTTTAACAACTTCACCGCCACGAACAGGTGATAAGACTGCTCCTCCAGCGACTGGGTAGCCGCCGTGGCTTCCTCAATCAGCGCCGCGTTTTGCTGCGTCACCTCGTCAAGCTGACCCATGGCTTGATTGATTTGTTCGGTGCTGGTGCTTTGATCGCGCGATCCCTCGGTGATCTGGCTCATGAGTTGGGTCACGACCTGAATACTTTTCTGTGTCTGTGCGCTCGATTTTGCAACTTCTTGCGCCAGTCGCGTGCCGTTTTCCACGCTCGCCGTCGATTGGGCGATGATGGCGCGGATGTCCTTGGCGGACTGGCTGCTACGCTGGGCAAGGCTGCGCACTTCGCTGGCGACCACCGCGAAGCCGCGGCCCTGTTCGCCGGCGCGCGCCGCTTCGACCGCGGCATTCAAGGCGAGAATGTTGGTCTGGAAAGCCAGGCCATCGATGACGCCGACAATCTCGCCAATCTGTTTCGAGCTTGCGTGCATTGCGCTCATCACCTCGTCTAGGCGCGCCATGGCGCCGGCATTTTCCGTCGCTGCGGCAACGGCTTGGTTAGCGAGTTTGCTCACCTGCTCCGCGGTTTTTGCGTTCTCCCGCGCCGTTGCGCTGATGGATTCCACACCCGCCGCGGTTTGTTCCAGCGTTGAAGCTTGTTCTTCGGTGCGCTGGGAAATATCCAGATTACCCATGCTGATTTGCCGCGCCGCTTCGCCGATTGTCCGCGCGCGCTCTTGGACGGTACGGGCGATCTGCCGCAGGTTATCGCTCATGGTCTGCAGGGCGCCGAGCAACTTACCGGTTTCGTCATCGCGCCCGGCGTCGATTTTTTGCATCAGGTTACCGGCCGCAACCGCCTCGGCAATTTTGACGGCGCGATTCAGTGGCGCGCCGATCTGGCGCGACAAAAAGTAATACAGCAAACCGGCCAACAATAATCCGCTCAACAGCGTGGCAAACGCCAAGCTCTTCGCCAATAAACGCGCGCCGTGAGTAAATTCTTCTAAATAGCCGCTACCGAAAATCAGCCAAAGCCAATTGGCGTCCGTCGCGAATACCCCCAATTTCTCGCGTGGCGCGGTCTCGCCGATTTCTTTATCGATCCATCGGAATTGCCGCGTCCCCGATTTTTGTTCCAGCAACTCTTTGATTAGGAAATTGCCATCCGCATCGCGGGCGCCGAGAGCATTTTTGCCTTCCAAAGTGGGATGAACCAGGACTTTGCCGTAGTTCGCACCCGGGGTCCCGTCGACGACGGTGAAATAACCGGTTTCACCGACCTTGATGCTCGCGATTTTCTGCTTCAGCGCCTTCATCTCCAGGTCGAAATCCATGCCGACGAACAGCGCGCCAACGATCTGCTGTTTATCGTCTCGGATCGGCTGGTACGCACTCATGTAGCTTTTGCCGAACACGGTCACGGGCCCGACGTAATTCTCACCCCGCTGTAAAGCGCCGTAGGCCGGATTGTCCCTTTTTAGCATGGTGCCGACGGCGCGTTGATTCTTGTCGTCGGTCAATGACGTGCTGATGCGAAAAAAATCATCGCCGCTCTTCACAAATATCGTACTGACCGCGGCGGCGAGGGCTTTAAAGCGATCGACGTTGTAGGTATCGTTGTTCAACGTTTCGTCGGCGGCGATGAGAATCGGCAGATCCACGTCGCCGGTGCGAATCATCTTGGTTCCGGTCACGTAGCCCGCGGGTAGCAGGGCATGAAACACGCTGAGCAAATTCGAAGTTGGCCGGCGTAGGCCTTGGCCGTAGACATTGATCATGTCGCTGACCAACTTGGTTTGGGTTGAAAGCGCCTCAATCTCTAGCCTCAGCAAGGTCTTTTCCGAGGCATTCACAACATATAACGTTAGGGCGGATAACACGATAACGATGCACAGGAGGCCGATGAGGGAAACCCTGGCAGCAATTGACATGTGGCGCCGTTTATTGAGCATCGCGTGTCCTTAGAATGTTTTTAAAGCGATGTGGATTAGCAGTTGCTAGCAGCAGTATCCATCCCCGACGTCGATTGTAAACGATTGTGAGCCATGGCGAACCTTAACCCGCGCCGCGCCGCGCGAAATGCCGCAGGCGAAAACCGAGTAACGCCAGTGTCGCAAAATATATCGCCATGCCGAGCGCCACCAGCAGCGAAAGCCGCGCCACTTTCGCCGAAGCCGACGCCTTAAGCCAACCCTGCGGATCGCCCGCCAGCCACCACAATACCAGGCCCATGGCCGCGAGCGCGCACGCTAACTTGGCAAAGAACGTATACCAGCCAGCCTGGGGACGGTACATGTCGTACTGGCGTAATTTGTAAAACAGAAACCCGGCGTTAAAGCACGCGCCCAAGCCGGTCGCCAACGCCAGACCGACGTGTTGCAACGGCCCGAGCAGCATTAGATTCAGCGCCTGGGTTACACCAAGAGTGATGAGGCCGATCTTCACCGGCGTCTTGATGTTCTGCTGCGCGTAAAAACCCGGCGCGAGAATTTTGACCAGAATCAATCCCGTCAGGCCGATGCTGTAGGCCATGACTGCGTTACGCGTCATCCAGGCATCGTTAACGCTGAATTGGCCGTAGTGAAATAAAGTCGTTACCAAAGGCATGGCAAGCAACGCGAGCGCGAGCGCGGCGGGCAAGGCGAGGAGAAATGTCAGGCGCAGTCCCCAATCGAGTAGCTTGGAATATTCGGCAAAATTTTTCGTCTGAAAGTGCTTCGCCAGGCTCGGGAGCAAGATGGTGCCCAGTCCCACGCCGAGCAGGCCGGTCGGAAATTCCATCAGGCGGTCGGCATAGAACAGCCAGGAGACGCTGCCGGTGACCAAAAACGACGCGAAGATGGTGCTGATCAGGAGACTGATTTGGCCGATGGAAACGCCGAACACCGCTGGCCCCATCAACTTCAAAATGCGCCGCATGCCGGGGTCTTTTAGATTCAAACGCCAACGCGGCAATAGTTTTAGTTTGAGCAAAAAAGGAATCTGGAAAACGAGCTGCAACAGGCCGCCGAAAAACGCGCCCCAAGCCAGCGCTTTAACCGGTGACGCGAGGTGGGGCGCAACCACCAGCGCGAAAAAAATGAACGAGATATTTAGCAATACCGGCGTAAAGGCCGGCACGGAAAATTTGCCGTGGGTATTCAGAATCGCGCCGGAAAAAGCAACCAATGAAATGAACAGAATGTAGGGAAAGGTAATGCGCAACAATTCAACCGTCACCTGAAACTTGTCCGGGTGCGCGGCGAATCCCGGCGCGCTGACGTAAATAATCACCGGCGCAATGACGATGCCGAGCAGCGTCACGATAAATAGCACGAGGGCCAACACGCTGGCAACGTGGTCGATTAAATCTTGGGTGGCGTCGAAGCCCTTTTGATTTTTGTACTCCGCCAGCACCGGCACAAACGCTTGCGAAAATGCGCCCTCGGCGAATAAACGCCGCAATAAATTGGGAATACGAAACGCCACAAAAAACGCGTCAGTCGCCATGCCCGCGCCGAAGCCACGCGCAATCACCGTGTCGCGCACAAAACCGAGGATGCGCGAAAGCAATGTCATGCTGCTAACTTGTGCCAGTGTTTTAAGTAAATTCATTATTAATGATTGGCCTGGGAGCGGCTATGGGATCGGCTCTGGCCCAAGGCCACCCCGTCCGGGCAGTCGTCGAGAAGGATTCGAATGCGCGGGAGAGGTTTGAACGTTACGCTTTCTCGTTGAACACCACCAGCGTTCGCGCCTCGATACTTTCCCTTGGGGTGAATTTTTCCGGGCAGGCCGGATTCAAAAAGCCGGTGTGGGGCATGAAGCGCGCGCGGCCATCGTTTCGCGAATCGTAGCACTTCAACAACAACACTTCGTCCGGGCGCATATCCGACACGAAGAACCATTGGTGCGCTGGGTTGTGCCGCACCGAATAGATTTGTCCGCGATGCCGTGGTGTCGTGAGGTCATCCTCGCCGAAGTGGTGAATATCCGTTGTGACCAAATCATCCGGCGCGACACTGCGCGCGTCGCACACGGCCAGCGGATTATCTTGCACCGGGCCGATGATCGGCCGCCACAGATTCACAAACGCAACGCGGCGATCGGCAAGATCGGGGCGCCCGGCCGCGTCGAGCACTTCTTGTTTGCGCCGCGGTCCCGATTCTTCCGTATAGTCGTTGTGCACCTGATCGACTGGTACTCGCACCCCCGCTTCGCCGCGCGCGGCGCGCACCGCGCTGCGCACGTTGTGGTCGAACACGAATACTTCCATTGCGCCGGTCAGCCCACGTACCGCGCCGCTCACTGCCGGGTAATAGCGTTCGCGCACGGCGGCGTCGTTATAAAAATCGGTAAACTTTGAGGGCCAGACATGCAACGCGAAGCCCTGCTCGTCGAGCCGCAGCGAAGCGGCGATCGGCCGGGCGTCGCGGATTGCCATCGTGTGTTGTATCGCTTCCGGCCGCGTAGTTTGGATGCCGCTGCTCAGTGGGTAAACGCGAACGCGCGCCGGCGCATCGCTCGGCGC
>JANNMV010000408.1:0-2375 GCA_031398205.1 Pseudomonadota bacterium
GCAGTGCGCTGGGGGCCAGCGTTGTCCACGCACCCTCTTCTGCCGTCAACGGCTTATTGCCATCACTGGGACGATGCACCGAACCTTTGCGGCCGGCGTGGGCGAGTTGTATGCCCCACTTCACTACACCGTAGCGCTTACCGAAATCGATCACGCGCTTAAGCGAGGCTTCGTTTTCGTCGCTGTAAAGCCCGAGGCAATGCTTGGAAATACGTCCGACGGGCGACACGTGAGTCGCCTCCGTGATCACGAGCCCGCCAGCGCCCATCGCGAATTGACCGAGATGCATCAAGTGCCAATCGTTGGCACTGCCGTCGACCGAGGCATACTGGCACATCGGCGAAACGACGACGCGATTCGCCATCGTGAGGCCTCGCAACGTGATCGGAGAAAAAAGTTTTGAGGTCATGGGGTTTTTTAGATGATTGAGGCGATGGCTATACCGACATCTTCGGTACTTGCGGTACCACCGGCATCGGGCGTGCGTGGGCCATCAAGCAATACTTTTTCGATCGCGCTGACGATCGCATCGCTCGCTTTTTCATATCCCAAATGTTCCAGCATCATCGCGCCGGACCAAATTTGCGCAATGGGGTTAGCGATTTTTTTGCCGTAAATGTCCGGCGCGGAGCCATGCACCGGCTCGAACAGCGACGGAAAGAGTCGCTCGGGATTGATGTTAGCCGAAGGTGCGATGCCGATGGTGCCGGCGGTGGCGGGACCTATATCGGAAATAATATCGCCGAACAAATTCGATGCAACGATCACATCGAAGCGTTGCGGATTGAGCACCAATTGAATGGTCAAACCGTCGACGTGATATTGGCTGGTTTTCACTGCCGCGTAGTTCTTCGCCATTTCGGCGAAGCGCTCGTCCCAATAAGGCATGGTGATCGAGATGCCGTTCGATTTGGTGCAAGAGGTCACGAGTTTACGTGGCCGCTTCATCGCTAATTCAAACGCGAATTTGATGATTCGATCCACGCCTTTGCGCGTGAACACCGATTGCTGCGTAACGAACTCGCGTTCGGTGCCGGCGAACATGCGGCCACCGACGGACGAATATTCGCCTTCGGTATTTTCCCGCACCACGTAATAATCGATGTCGCCCACCTTGCGTCCGACCAGTGGACACGGGATGCCCGGCATCAATCGCACCGGGCGCAGGTTCACGTATTGATCGAAGACGCGGCGAAAGTTAATCAGCGAATCCCACAGGGATTTATGATCCGGCACCTTGGCCGGCCAGCCGGTGGCACCAAAGAAAATCGCCTCGTGGCCACCGATTTTTTCACGCCAATCGGGCGGCATCCAATAGCCGTGCTTGTCGTAATTGTCGCAACTCCAATCGAAATAATCGAAGTGCAAATCGATGCCGAATTTGCGCGCCGCTGCGTCTAAAGCGCGCACGCCTTCGGGCATGACTTCTTTGCCGACACCGTCACCGGCGATAACTGCGATGTTATGTTTTGCCACTTATTTTCTCCCTTTGCCAGGGGCCGCTTGTAGCCTGCCTCGTGGCGATATGTGCTTGGAACGCCGCGCTGGTGCTTGCTCGTGGCGCGGTTGATAAATTAATTCCCAACTACATTGACCAATGTCATTCCCGCGTAGGCGGGAATCCATGTTGACTTTCACAGGCCAAATGGATTCCCGCTTTCGTGGGAATGACAATTGATATTCGTTTTTGTTTATTTCAAAAACTATGCCTCATCCGGCTCAGGATTCTCCACCGGATACATCTTCTGAATTGCCCTTACTTGATCTTTCGCCACTGAAGCAGGAACGCGCGGCGTCGCACAAACCACGTCGACATTTTGCCCGCGATGGCGCAGCGCGTGATCGATCAGCACCAGCGCCAACATCGCTTCCGCAATCGGCGTCGCGCGAATGCCGACACACGGATCGTGACGTCCATGGGTATTCACAATCACCGGCTCGCCCTGCTTATTAATTGAGCGACGATCCAAGCGAATGCTCGACGTTGGCTTGATCGCAATGTTGACGACGATAGCTTGGCCAGTGGAAATTCCACCCAAAATTCCACCGGCGTTGTTCGACAAAAATCCCTGTGGCGTCATTTCGTCGCTGTGAATCGTGCCCGCTTGCTCGACGCTGCCGAACCCGGCGCCGATCTCCACGCCTTTCACGGCGTTGATCGCCATCATCGCATAAGCTATATCGGCGTCGAGTTTATCAAATATCGGCTCGCCCCAACCAACCGGTACGCCCTTGGCCACCACGGTGATTCTCGCGCCGCAGGAATCGCCAGATTTACGCAACTTGTCCATGAAGGTTTCCAGATGTGGCACGACGTCCGGATCCGGTGAAAAGAACGGATTATCGTGCACACCGGCCCAATCTTTAAACGTGAT
>JANNMV010000552.1:0-1917 GCA_031398205.1 Pseudomonadota bacterium
TTCGATTGCCACATGGAAACCTTGGCGAACGGCTTCAACGTTTTGCCCTTGTCGGAGGCTATTGAGCGGCTGACCAAGCGATCTTTGCCGCCACGGGCCGCCTGTATTACCTTTGACGATGGTTATCGCGACAATTTCACCGTCGCCGCGCCGGTTATGCAGCGCTACGGTTTGCCGGCAACGATTTTCGTCTCGACCGGCTTTCTCGATGGGGGGCGGATGTGGAATGACAGCGTGATTGAGGCGGTTCGCTGCGCGCCAGGGGTATCGATCGATGCCAGCGCTCTGGGGCTGGGCGCGCACTCGATCGCAAGCGACGCCGAGCGGGCGCAAGCCATGAACAAACTTCTCGATCAACTCAAGTACCTTCCGTTCGACCAACGATTGGCGCGCGTGAATGAGTTGTCCCGTGTCATCGGCGTGTCTTTGCCGACGGATCTGATGCTCTCGACTGACGAAGTGATTGCCGCGCGGCGCGCCAACATTGAAATTGGTGCGCACACGGTGAATCATCCAATCCTGACCCAGATCGACGATCGGCAGGCACGCGCCGAAATGGGCGAGAGCAAGGCGCGGCTGGAATCGATACTGAAAGAGAAAATTATTTTATTTGCCTATCCGAACGGACGTCCGGATTTAGACTACGCCGCGCGTCACGCGAAAATGGTTAGCGAGGCGGGATTTAAGATGGCCGTGTCCACTGCAAGTGGTTCGGCGAGTAGCAGCAGTGATCTGTTTCAATTGCCGCGCTACGCGCCCTGGGACAAACTCAAATCGCGGTTACAACTACGTTTATTGCAAAATATCTGGCGGCCTGCGCCGAATCCCGCTTATTCTTAGGCCTTGCCACGAGGCTTGTCTAGCTTGCCTTCTGGCAATGCATGCCCTGCAAGGCAGTATCCACGAGCCTTTCCAGGCACTTGTTGTTACTATCCAGGCCTCGGCTGGTGATGCGAAAGCCACAGTTCCAACATCATTAACACCCACACCATTGTGCCGTAGTACCCCGCGTGTCCGGAACGCACGACATCGATCAATTCGCGCGTAAATTCCTTGCGAATAATGCCGCGATCGCCAAGCTGTTCAAGGCTACCGTAGGCAATTTGTTGTAACGGCGCATGATCGCGAAGCCAAGGGCCGAATGGCAATCCAAATCCGTGTTTAGATTTGGTGAGAATCGCATCGGGCAGAAATCCGCGCAGCGCTTCTTTGAAAAAGTAACGCAGTTTTGTCCCTTTTAACTTCAGGCCCGGCGCCAGGCGCAAGGAAAAATCCAACACACCATCGTCCAACATCGGATAAGCAATATTAATCTGCGCCAGTTCGCACATGCGCGAGACTTTGGGCAGATCGTTGTCGCTGAGTGTGAGTTTGAAATCAAGGGCAAGCATGCGATTGATCAAGGTGTTGGCGTGTGCATCGTTGTAGACTTGGGTCAGATGCCGCAGTGGCGCGTCGGTCATTACACTGGTGAGAAAATCCGGCGCCAGGACGGTCGCAACACCAAAGCGATCGAGCAAGTTATAGGTTTCCATCCGCGCCGGCATTGGCATTCGGGCTTGCTGTACGTAGCTTTTGGCTTTGCGTAACGGCATGATCCGATCAACGCCAGGCAAAGCCAAGGCCGGCTCGATTAAGCTCGAGCGCAAAAAACTTGGAATGCGCGCGTAATGTTCAAAAACGTGCTGTTTCGCGTAACGCTCGTTGCCGCCGTACAGTTCATCGCCACCATCGCCCCCCAATAGCAGATCGACGCCATCTTGTTTGGCAAAGCGCGCGCAAAAATACGTCGGTACGGCCGATGAATTGCCGAACGGTTGGTCATAAACTTGTGCAATTTTTGGAATCGCTTCCGCCACGTCTGACGGGGTGACGTAATATTCGTGGTGATCGGTTTTGAAGTGTTTCGCGGCGAGG
>JANNMV010000557.1:0-4846 GCA_031398205.1 Pseudomonadota bacterium
GCCTATCATCGCGCCACCACCGAAGCCCATGATCGCCATGCCGGTTGCCATGCCGCGGCGATCCGGGAACCACTTGATCAAAGTCGACACCGGCGAGATATAACCGAGGCCCAAACCGATACCCCCGATCACGCCGGAGCCGAGCCACATCAACCACAGTTGATGGTTATAAACACCGATCGCCGACAGCACCAGGCCACCGCACCAGCACAATGCCGACACCACACCGGCTTTGCGCGGGCCGGCGTGCTCCAACCAGCCGCCCCAAATCGCCGCAGCCGAGCCGAGGAACACGAAGAACAGCGTGTACATCCAGCCCAGGATGGGTTTGTCCCAATCGCAGGTCGTCGTGAAAAGTTTCGAGATCCAACTCATGTCCGTGGGACAGTCGATGGATTTTGAAATGCCCAGCGCCTTGGTCAGCGGTAGCCAAAACACGGAAAATCCATAGGCCATGCCGATGCAGAGATGGATGCACAGCGCGGCTGGCGGCACAAACCAACGATTAAAATCGGGCTTGGCGATGATTCGCTCTTTGGCGAGTAGGCTAATGCTGTCTTCCACCTTTCCTCCTTAAATTATTTGATTTGCTTATGGTGACGATAAGCGAAATTCACGAGCTATTTTAGATAGGGTATCACAGCAATTGGGACTGCCGCACTAGCGGGAGAATTTCGGCCACATGCCGCCATTGAAGTGATTCTTTGATACCTGCCGAAAACCCGCCGCTCAACGCCAGCAATAACCGGCAAACATTAAGTGTAGCGAAGTGGATCTCATGTTTGTCCGCGCTGATTGCAATATTAGGGATCGGCGTCACGACGCCTTCTGTATTAGCCATTGCGAGAGCCCCGAATCGACAACGAGTGAGGCTATCTCAGATATCCCAAAAACGTTACCCCAGGGAAGCGCGAGCCAATACTACGGAATCAAACTCGCATCGCCCGTGAAACCTTCGGGAATATAAAACCCACCGTGAAACTGCCGAGCAAGGTCGTCTTCGATTTTGCCGGCGACGCGCGAGGCGAAGTCTTCGGCGTTATCGCGCGGGCGATAGCCGATTTGAAATGCGCGGGCGTTGTCCCATCGAGCTCGGGTGTTATTCGATATGCCAAACATCACCGCGTAGTGGTAGTCCGGAGCTTCTAGGCAACACTCGCATAGGTGCACCATATCGCGATGGCTGATCCACGACATCAAATGGCGCTCGTTGTCGGGTTCGTCCGGTTCGCGAAACGTGCCGATGCGCAAACAGGCGACGGTCATGCCGTGCTTGTCGGCGTATAGGCTACCCATTGCCTCGTAGAACGCTTTGCTGACGCCGTAGAGTCCATCGGGTCGGGGCGCATGCTCGCTGGTGAGCGTGGTTTGGCGTCGGTAAAATCCGACGGCGTGGTTTGAACTAGCCAGGATGACGCGCTTCACGTCGGCGAGTCGAGCGCTCTCCATGACGTTGTACAAGCCAACAATACTCGCCGGCAAAATTTCTTCCCATGTGCCTTCGATCGCGCGGCCACCGAAATGGGCGATCGCGTCGACGCCGGGCATTAACTTTGCGATTGCCGCATAGTCGGCGAGATCGGCTTGGATGCACTCTTCGTCGGGGCTGGGCGATTCCATCGGTGCAATATCAGTCAGGCGTAACTTGTATTTTCCACGCCAAGCTTTGCGTAGCGCACGGCCGATTTGACCGGCAGCACCGGTGATTAGGATTCGTTTCACGTTTCCCCCAATTTAGTTTTGAAGCACTTAACACGTGTCATTCCCGCGAAAGCGGGAATCCATGTTGACTTTGAAGGGCCAAATGGATTCCCGCGTTCGCGGGAATGACCGCTTGAAAGCAAACGTAGCCCGGCAAACCAAGAAATTATTCGGTATCGAACACAAGATCGCCATCATCAAGCGGCGTGTCCTGCGGCGTTAATCCTTGGAAATCGAATAACTTCGCATCAGCCAAATGCGACGGCGCGACGTTTTGCAGCGCGCGGAACATATTATCCAAGCGACCGGGAAATTTCTTTTCCCATTGCTGTAATTGTACTTTCACGGCTTGCCGTTGCAAGTTGGGCTGCGAGCCGCATAGATCGCAGGGGATAATCGGGAAGCCTTTGTGTTCGGCGTAGTCCGCCAGGTCTTTTTCTTTGCAATAGGCGAGCGGACGGATGACGATATGCTGGCCATTATCACTCAACAATTTCGGCGCCATGGCCTTGAGCTTGCTGCCGTAGAACATGTTGAGAAACAACGTTTCGAGAATGTCGTCGCGGTGATGGCCGAGGGCGATTTTGCTGGCGCCGAGTTCTTTCGCAACGCGATAAATTACGCCGCGGCGTAAGCGTGAGCATAGGCTGCACGTGGTTTTGCCTTCGGGGATGACGCGCTTAACGGTGCTGTAAGTATCTTGATGACCGATGTGAAATGGCACACCGCGCTGCACGAGATAGTCCGGCAATACATGCTCGGGGAAATTCGGTTGCTTTTGATCGAGATTGAAGGCGACGATGTCGAAATCGATCGGCGCTCGCTCGCGCAGCAGCAGCAAAATTTCCAACAGTGTGTAGCTGTCTTTGCCGCCGGACAAACATACCATGACTTTGTCGCCGTTTTCGATCATCGCGTAATCGACGATGGCTTGGGCGGTGAGTTTGCACAGGCGCTTCTCGAGTTTGTTCGCTTCGAAGTGGTCTTTTTGTTGCGCGCGATTGGGGAAGGCGATGGCGTTCATAGCGACCTATTTTATCTCAATGTCGCGCCGCTATCACGCGATCATCCTGCGCTGCTCAGAATGACATGGCTTACTCGAATTGTTTCTTGAACGCTTCGAACTGTCGCGACAACCAACTCACTTCCGCGCGCAACTGTTGCACCTCGTCTTCCAGGGCGCTGAAGCGATCGTCGCCTTTTGCGAAAATTTCCGGGGACGGCGACGATGGCGGCAACAGGCTACCGGAAATCTCTTGCCGCTCTACGGCGCGGGCGCCGGAGAGTAGGTGGGCGTAACGCGCCTCTTTGGTTCCCGGTGATTTTGGCAGTTTGATGACTAGCGGCGTTTCCCGTTCCACGATCAACGTTTGCATGGTTGCTTCCACACGCTCGACTTCATGGAAGGTGTGCATGCGGCCGCTGCGTCCTTTGATCTCGCCGGCCGTTTGCGGGCCGCGGAGCATCAGCAACGTCAGTGCGGCGAGTTGCGCTTCGCTCAGACCATAAATCTCATTTAATACGTGGTCGAATTTCGGCACGCGACTGCCGCTGGGAAACCACTCGCGCACCAGTTTTTTCCCCCGCAGAACGGTAAGCGTTTGTTGCACAGTCTCGTCGGAGAGTTGCATCACCGGATCGCGATTGGAGACTTGATTACACGCCATGGTCACCGCGTTGAGCGATAACGGATAGGTGTCCGGCGTGATGAAGGCTTTTTCGGCGAGAGAGCCGAGGACGCGGACTTCGAATGCAGTTAAGTTTAGTTCCGCCATGCTGGCCTGAGCGCCAATACCAGAGCCATGTTCCAGGCGTTCATGGCTGCAAGGCAAGTCCCATGCGGCGCGTGGCTTGCCATCACTATGCCGCTAATAATTCGCGCAACACAAACGGCAATATTCCACCGTGCAAGTAATAATCCACTTCGATTGGGGTATCGATGCGTAGCAAAACTTTCGCTTCTTTTTTGCTGCCATCTTTACGTGTGATCACCAAGCTGACATCTTGTTGCGGCTTCAATTGACCGGACAAGCCAAGCAAATCGAATTGTTCGTCGCCCTTGATACCTAGTGTTTCGGCGCTGTCACTGCCTTTAAATTGCAGTGGCAACACGCCCATGCCGACCAGATTGGAGCGATGAATGCGCTCGAAGCTGCGCGCGATCACGGCTTTCACGCCGAGCAATTGCGTGCCTTTTGCCGCCCAGTCGCGCGAGGAACCGGTGCCGTATTCTTCGCCGCCGAAAATGATGGTCGGAACATTGTTCGTTACGTACTTCATCGCTGCGTCGTAGATCGGCATCTCTTCACCGGAGGGGTGATAAACCGTCAGCCCACCTTCGACGCGCGAGCCGTCCGCTTTCAATGGCAGCATAAAGTTTTTGATGCGCACGTTGGCGAAGGTGCCACGCATCATGATTTCGTGATTACCGCGACGTGATCCGTAGCTATTGAAATCCACTACGGCGACGCCGTTATTTTGCAACCATTTGCCGGCCGGTGAGGACGACTTGATCGACCCGGCCGGACTGATGTGATCGGTAGTCACTGAATCGCCAAAAACGCCGAGCGCACGGGCGCTTTTCACGTCGGCACTGGTTCCTGCACTGGGGCCGAAGTTGTCAAAAAATGGCGGCTCGGCGATGTAGGTGGATTTATCCCAGTTGTAGACTTGGCCCGCCGTCGAAGGAATGTTGTTCCACAGATCGAAGCCCTTGGTGAAATCGGCGTATAGATTGCGATAGGTCGCGGCGTTAGTCGCGTGATGCATCACTGCGGCGACTTCCGCTTGGCTCGGCCACAGGTCTTTCAGGTACACCGGCGCGCCGTCTTTGCCTGTGCCGATGGGGTCGTGATCCATGTCGATCAACACATTGCCCGCCAGCGCGAAGGCGACCACCAGCGGCGGCGAGGCGAGAAAGTTAGCGCGAATATTCGCGTGAATGCGCGCTTCGAAATTGCGGTTGCCAGAGAGTACAGCCGCGGCGACGACGTCGTTCTGCACGATGCATTGTTCGATCGCTTCGTCCAGCGGGCCGGCATTGCCGATGCAAGTCGTGCAGCCGTAGGCGGCGACGTTGAAGCCGAGTTTTTCCAGGTACGGCAACAGGCCGGCGTTGGTTAAATACTCCGTCACGACGCGTGAG
>JANNMV010000577.1:0-3079 GCA_031398205.1 Pseudomonadota bacterium
CACCGATTCGCGCCACGCAAATCACGACCACACGCGCGTCAGCAGCGATACGCTTAGATAGGCCGTTCGACAACACGATCCCCCGAAAACTGCGCGCGATGCAGTTGGGCATAGGCGCCTTTTTGGTTAATCAGGTGATCGTGGCTGCCCATCTCAATCGCTCGCCCCGTTTGCATCACCACAATCCGATCCGCCCGCTCAATGGTTGACAGTCGATGCGCGACGACGATGGTGGTGCGATTTATCATGAGATTTTCCAGCGCCGCCTGAACCAAGCGTTCCGATTCGGAATCCAGCGCCGATGTGGCTTCATCGAGGATCAGAATCGGCGCGTCTTTCAACAGCGCACGGGCGATGGCGAGGCGCTGGCGTTGTCCGCCGGAAAGCTTGATGCCGTTTTCGCCCACCAAGGTATCGAGTCCTTGCGGCATGTTGTGGATGAACTCCATGGCGTGGGCGGCTTCCGCGGCACGGACGATCGCTTCGCGCGAGGCTCGAGCTAACGGTCCGTAAGCGATATTCGCGGCGACCGTATCGTTGAATAAAACTACGTCTTGGCTAACCAGCGCCATGTTGTCGCGCAAGCTCGCGAGCTTGATGTCATTGAGTTCCTGGCCGTCGAGCAAAATCCGCCCGGATGTGGGCCGATAAAAGCGCGGCAACATGTTCACCAGCGTTGTTTTGCCGCTGCCGGATGCGCCGACGAGGGCGATGGTTTCACCGGGCGCGATGTCGAGTTCGATACTCGCCAAGATATCGCTTTCGCTGGTGGGATATCGGAACGATACGCGCTCGAATGTGATCGCGCCGCGTGCGCGTCCCATCGCGATTGTGCCGCTATCTTTTTCCGTCGGTTCGTCGATCAATTCGAACACGCTTTCCGCCGCCGCGAGGCCGCGTTGTAGCGGTTCATTTACGCCGGTCAATCGTTTCAGCGGGGCGAGTAACATCATCACCGCCGTGATGAAGGATACGAATCCACCGACGGTTGTTTCATTGCTGGCGGATTGTTGCGTAACCATGAAAATAATAATCGCCAGCATCAGCGCCGCGACAAGTTCCCCGACCGCCGAATTGGCTGACGAGGCCGCCGCTTGTTTCATACCGAAAGCGCGCACCTTGTTGGCCGCCTCGCGAAAGCGATTCACCTCGTAGTCTTTGCCGCCGAAAATCTTCACCACGCGATTGCCTTCGATGCTTTCTTCGATCACTTGGGTGATGCCGCCCATGGCGCGCTGGGCGCCACGGCTGACTTGGCGCATACGTCCGCTAAATTTTTTCACTACCCAAGCCAACAGCGGCGCGATGGCAAGGGAGACCAGCGACAGTTTCCAATTCAGATAAAACAGCCACGCCAACAGCCCAATCACGGTGAGGGAATCTTTCACCAGCACGGTGATCACGCTGGTTGCGGCGGAGGTGACTTGGGTGACATCGAAGGTCAGTTTGGAAATGAGGTTGCCGCTGGCGTGATCGTCGTAGTAGCCGACCGGCATATCCAACAGGCGGGCGAACATGCGTTGGCGCAAATCCATCACGACGCGGCTTCCGACCCAGGTGATGGCATAGGTTCCGGCGAATCCCGACAGGCCGCGCACGAACGTAATGGCGATGATGGCGAGGGGCAACAGCTTCATCAGCGAGGCGTCTTTATGCACGAACGTGCCGTCGATCATCCATTTCATCAGCGCGGCGAAACTAGCGTCCGTCAGAGCGGACGCGATCATCGCGACGATGGCGACGCTGAACGCGGCGCGGTAAGGCCAGACGTAGCTTAGCAGCCGTGTGTAAAGCGCCTTACTGGTCGGCGCCGAGGAGGTCATTTAGCGGAGCGGGGAAGGGAAACAGCACGCGACGAATTATACCGCAGGGCGCTGCGGCAATAGGGTTTCGTATAGCGATCGTAGCCGCGCCGACAGGGCATCGAAGGTGTAGGGCAGCACGATCTCCCGCGCCCGGCGGCCCATTTCCGTGTGGCGGTATTGGACCAATAGCGAGCGCATATGCGCCGCTAATGCGTCGATGTCCAATGCGTCGCAGACATAGCCGCTCTTGCCCGGCTCGATCAACTCCGCGCCGCCACTTTTTGCGCTGGTGATCACCGGCAAGCCACTGGCCATCGCCTCAAGGATCACATTGGGGAAGGGATCGTAGAGTGTCGGCAACACGAAAACATCCGCCGCACCGTAGCAAGGCGCGACATCTTTCAGCGCACCTAGGAATCGGATTCGCGCGCTAACGCCGCGCTGATCCGCGAGCTGTTCGTAGCGCGCTTTGCGCTTGTCGTTTCCGACAATCACCAGATAGGCCGTGTCGGGCAACGTCGAGAACGCCTTGATAAGCGGCGCGACGCCCTTGCGTTCGAAGCCGGCGCCGACATAAAGAAACAACGTGGCGCTATCCGGGATCCGATGTTCAGCGCGGAACACCGCGCGGTGCCGGTCGCGTAACGCCGGACTAAATCGTTGCGTATCCACGCCGCTGTAGATGACGTGCAGGGTTTCCGGCGGAACTTGAAACCAGGCGCGGATTTCTTCTTTCACCATGCGCGAATTACAGATAACGGCGCGCAAGCGCGGACTGCGAAACAGCGCCGCTTCGGCATGTTTAATGTAAGCATGGTAGGGATTCAGCGCGACCTTAAGGCGGCCCAGCGGCGACAATATCCTGCCGCGCTGCGCCAACCATTCGCGATGCACGCCATCGCCGGCGCGATACACATCGCAACAGGTAATGCGTTCGTGGGATTGCACCAGATCGAAATTTTCGCGCGGCAAGGTACGACACACACTGCGCGCAAAGCCCCAGTCGCGCCAGACGTTGCCGACATAGAACGGATTGCAAATCACCGCCGGGATGGCGCTGCCTGGTTTCCATTGACGGGTGATGAGGGTAACGGCGACATCGTTTTGTTGCAATGCCGTCAGCGCGTGATCGACAAACCGTTCCGCGCCGCCGAACGGCGAGTAGCGAGCCCGTACCAGCGCGATGCGCGGCGCGGTCAAAGCGGTTTCAAGCGATGGATGTGCATCATGGCGCGCAAGATAACAAACTTTTTGGCGCGCGCATAGACGACGTT
>JANNMV010000598.1:0-5176 GCA_031398205.1 Pseudomonadota bacterium
ATCTCGGCGGCGGTGAGCTTGCCGTCGTCCTGCTTGCCGGCGCGCAGCTTTAGATAGGAGAACAACGGTTCGCTTGCATCGAACTTGCCATGCACCGACAAGTGCACCACATCGTAGCCCGCTACTAGCGTTTTGACATCGGACTCTTGCGCCAACTCCGCATCGATGACTTTGCCGCGCCCGGCGTAAAGCGCGGCGATGGCCGCGACCTCCTTGGGAGCGGCTTCGATGTCGGGGTCGGCGATTGCCAGCAGATTCCCTTCTCCGATGGCGCCGGCTGGTTTTAATCTCAATAGCACCGTCGCGCTCGGGGCGTAGGAAAGCTGTAAGTGCTCGCCCAAGAAACGCCCGTCGGCAGGGTTCAACAACGCTTGGAAAGACAGGCCGTGCAGTTCGTCGTGCGGAATGATCACCAGGCGTTCGGCCTTGATCCACGCGAGCACGGGCTGCACCAGGAACAGGAATAGCTCCTTCGCCATGGTATCGTCGAACTTGGCATTTCGATCCGAAAGGCTGGTCTGCATCGCGCCGATTTTGTCGATCAACTCGCGACGCGGCAGAAAAACGTTGCGTACATGCACCGAATCCGCGCTCACGTGCCAGACAACGATGCCGGTATCTTGCACCAGATATTGCAGCGCTTCGAAGCGTTCGCCACGCATCGCCCGTTGTAACTGATCGAGCGTCGCCGAGGGTGCGACAATCAATTCTTGCGCCTTGGGCGCCTCCTTGGCCAGACGCTCAAGCAGGGTGCGATATTGCTCTTCCAGCTTCTGTATCGCCGCATCCTTTTCAGCCATTTCCCCCTTCTTGCCGGCGCTGGCGATGAGTTTGAAAAGCTCGCCTTGCTGTTTGGCGATTTTCGTCTTCAGTTCAACTGTTGCGGCGTAGAGGCTGCGCTCCGCGGGAGTGGCGAGCGCCACCTCTCGGCTCGCCAGGAGATCCGCCATCGCCCGCGATTTGGAGCGCTCTAACTGCGAGAAGGCTTCCGCGTAACGCTTTTTCTCCAAATACACCAAAGCGGGTGCATGATAGAAGCTGATTTTGTCTTCGAGAAACTTGCCGCGCGTGCGCTCGTCGCTGAGCTTGCCGCGGTCTTTTTCAACCAGGTCGACCGCTGTCAGAAACGCGGTCAGCGCACCCTCCAAGTCGCCGCGTGCTTGACGCATCAAACCCTCCGTGTGCGCGCTTCTCGCCGCAACAATATCGGCAAAGCCGCCCGCGAGCTTTTCGTAGCGTTGCCCCTCTTCGTAAATGGGTGCGAGCGTTTCGGCAACGTCCGGGTTCACATCAGCAAATCGCTCGCTGACCAACACATCGCCGGCGCGTTTCGGATGAAACAGGCCGCTTTGCTTAACCTGTTCATTCACGCGCCCTCGGCTTTGCAGCATGTTTTGCATGATCGTGAGGTGGCTCAGAAACGTTTCCGTTTCCTTTTGAAGGCCCGTCCATCCCAGCTTTTGCGCGACCGCGCGGGCGCGTTCGTAATCGGCGCGCGCGAGCTCGTATTGCTGGTGGCAAACGGCAACCTGTTTCTGGTGGTCGCACTTATTGGCGAGTTGGTTGTAGACGTCGCCGCGATCCAGATAGGCGTAAAACAGCTTCTCCTCTTTTAGCTCGGGCGCCAGAGCGAGCGCGCGGTTCAAGATGTCCGCGGCCGCCGCGAGGTTCCCTTGCCGGATCAATATCTGTCCCTTCACCGAAAGCGCATCGAAGGAGTACTTTTTGTCAGAAAGCGTCCCCGCCAATTCGACCGCTTCGTCGATGTGCGCGAGCGCGCTCGCGGAATTGCGCGAACTGTCTTCAGCCAGTGCGAGACCTGTCAACGCTTCCGCTTGATGCCCGGCATGCTTGGCAGCTCGCGCGGTTTTCACGGCTGCCTGATAAACCTCCAGTGCCGGCTGCCATTGGCTCAACATGCGTTGAATGCTGCCGAGCTTGATCAGGCTGAGCGCCGCCCCTGCCAGGTCGCCCTGAGCGCTGAAAGCTTGGTAACTCGCCAGCAGGTCGTTCTGCGCGGGCAGCAAGAGATCCGCAACGCGGGTCTTGAAATCGCCGGTCTTGCGGAAATGCTCAACGAACAAATCGATGCGCTTGATCGCCTGGTCCTGCAACTGCTTAGGATCCGACGCGCTTTGGACGGAACTCGCGAAGACGACAAGGGCGAATAAAACAATCAGACGGCCCAACGACCCAGATCGAGACTTCATGTCAGTTTCCTCGTGAGCGCTTACACATGTACTCAATGCGCAACTTTATACCAGCTTGTTTCACCATACAATATGTCGAAAGTTGTAGAGCGAAAGCAACACATCCCAGCGCAAAAGTAGGGGGCGTCTGTAGCGAGCAAATAAATAATTCAATCGCCCTTTTCGTCTTGCGGCAATGTCGTGCTTAGCCGGAAGTTCCGCCTAGCGAAGTGCGCGTTTTCTTTGTCTTTCAAGTGCTTGACTTGAAAGCTGCGTTCCGCTTTCTGTCTACATTTTGATCTGCTGTAGCCCTTGACGGTCGGATGTGTCGCGGGTCCTGGCGATCACTCGTTACATTTGAAAGACCGCTTTCAGTCTGAAGTGCCGGTCAAAGCCCGGCTTCTTGACCGACCAGAAACGGCAATCAGCCGCCTCCAACTTGTCACATTTATTTCTCTTTCGCGCGCCCGTAAAGCGCCAGCGCTTTCACACGCGCAGTAGCGTGATCCACAATCGGCTTGGGATATTGCTTTCCAAGCACAATGCCCGCAGACGTCATATCCACGCTGCTCGCAAGCCATGGTGCGTGGATCGCCGCGCTGGGTAAGCCTTTCAGCTCAGGTAGATAACGGAGAATGAATTTTCCGTCGGGATCGAAGCGTTCCGATTGGGTGACCGGATTGAAAATGCGAAAATACGGTTGCGCGTCGCAGCCGGTGGAGGCGGCCCACTGCCAACCGCCGTTATTCGCCGCGAGATCGAAGTCGTTTAAATTGTCGGCGAAATATTGTTCGCCCCAGCGCCAATCGATCAATAAATCTTTCACTAAAAACGATGCGACGATCATGCGCAAGCGATTGTGCATGAAGCCGGTCTGGTTGATTTGCCGCATCGCGGCGTCGACGATCGGATAGCCGGTTTTTCCGTCGCACCAGGCGCGGAATTTGTGTTTGTCGTTTTCGAATTTAAGATTGGCGAATTCAGGCTTGAACGAACGCTCGGCTGCGTGTGGAAAGTGATAAAGAATGTTGAAATAAAAATCGCGCCAGATGAGTTCGGCGAGCCAGGTTTGCGCGCCGCCATTGTCTTGCGACGTTGCGACGCGCACCAGTTCGCGAATGGAAATCGTGCCGAATCGATTGTGAACGGACAGATACGACACGCCCTTAGTGCCCGGAAAGTCGCGCCGTTGCTTATATTCCGCCATGCGCGGTAAAAAATCCTGCAGCATTGCGCGAGCGCCGGACGTGCCCGGTTTGATGCCAAGCGCCAATAAATTCGTTGTACGGAATCCGATGTTTTCTAAGGCGGGCATTGGCGCTTCATTTTTTATTTTTGCGAGATGGCTTGAATATTTTTCGACCGCATAAGCCTTCAGAAAAAAATTATCGACCTTTTTTAACCAGGCATTTTTATACGGCGTGAAGACGGTGAATGGCCGCCCCGCTTGCGTGAGCACTTCGTCTTTTTCAAAAACAACTTGGTCTTTATAGGAGAAAAACTCGATGCGATTTTCGGCGAGTGTTGCTGCAACCGCTTGATCGCGCACCATCGCCTGTGGCTCGTAATCGTGATTGGCGTAAACCGCTTGCACCTGCAACTGCGCGGCGAGCCGTGGAATTTCATCGCACGCGCGCGCGTGGTGCACGATCAACGCCCCGCCGTGTTTGCGCAATTCGTCGCTTAATTCGTTGACGCTATGCCAAATGAATTCGACGCGGCGATCGTCTTTTTTGGGCAACGCGTCGAGTATCTGTGTATCGAATACGAACGCGCAGTAAACCTGTTGGTGTGCTTTCAGCGCATGATAGAGTGCGGCGTGATCCGCCATTCTCAGATCGCGACGAAACCAACACAGGGCGGCGGAATTTAACATCTATTCTTAGCAAGATGCGAGACACAAATTGTGCACGGCGTGCCGGGCGATTACAATAGCGGTGTCATGTACGCGAACCTCACCAATCATTTCCTGATCGCCATGCCCAACATGGTCGATCCCAATTTTTCCGGGTCATTGACTTACATCTGCGAGCACAACGATAGAGGCGCGCTTGGGTTGGTAGTCAATCGCCCGGGCGACATTACGCTCGGCACTTTGCTCGGTCAGGCGGACATTACCCTCGACAATGATGAATGGAAGAGCGTCCCGGTTTACAAGGGCGGGCCGGTGCAAACCGATCGCGGGTTTGTTTTACATCGACCCGTTGGTTCATGGCAATCGACGCTGGCCGTGAACGATGTCGCCGGGTTGACGACTTCGCGCGACGTGTTGCTCTCGATGGTGGCGGGCAAGGGACCGGAAAAAATGCTGGTGGCCATCGGATATGCGGGTTGGGCGGCGGGTCAATTGGAGCAAGAAATCAAGCAGAACGGCTGGCTCACGGTCGAAGCGGATCTCGACGTGGTGTTCAATATCCCGCCGGAAGCACGGCTGAACGCGGCGATGGGTTTACTCGGCATCAGCTTCGCGAACCTGTCGGATCAGGCAGGGCATGCCTAAGGGTGCGGTGCTCGCATTCGATTTCGGCTTGAAAAGAATTGGCGTAGCCGTCGGGGAACTAGAGCTCGGCATGGCGCACGCATTGGCAACACTGAACGGCGGCGATGCGCCGCGAACCATGGCGGCGATCGATAAACTCATTAAAGAATGGCGGCCGAATTTGCTCATCGTGGGTCAACCGCGCCATGACGATGGCCGGCCTCATGCCTTAACCGGCGCCATCAAAAAATTTGTCGCCCAGTTACGTAACCACACTAAGCTCGAAGTTATTCTGGCCGACGAAAGCTATTCTTCCGCCGCCGCCGCGATCGCCTTGCGCGACGCCGGCATCAGCGGCCAAAAACAAAAAGCCATGCTTGACAGCGTAGCGGCGCAGGAAATTTTACAAGGCTATTTTGACAACCATGTCAGCACCGCGCGCTAATCTTCCCGACGCCGAAGCGCTCGTCACTGCGCTCGCCGCGATGATCAAGGCCGACATCACGCC
>JANNMV010000634.1:0-1583 GCA_031398205.1 Pseudomonadota bacterium
TTCAAGAATACCTACAAAGACATCGAGTACATCCTGAGTTCATGCAATGACAACAACACGCGTTTCGAGTTGGAGTGCTACGACATCTCGCATCTCTATAATCTCGCGCACTTCGTTGATCGCGGCCTCGTCAAAGCGCCGTTCTTTGTGCAGTCGGTGTTCGGCATCATGGGCGGCATCGGCGGGCATCCGGAAGATATTTTGCATATGAAGCGCACGGCGGATCGGCTGTTCGGTGACGACTATGTTTGGTCCGTGCTCGGTGCCGGTCGCAACCAGATTCCGGTTGCAACCATGTCGGCGGCGATGGGCGGCAACGTGCGTGTCGGCCTGGAAGATTCCCTGTGGGACGGCCCGGGCAAGCTCGCCGAAACCAATGCCGCGCAAGTGAAACGCGTGCGCACGATTATCGAGGCGCTATCGTTAGAAGTCGCCACGCCCGATGAAGCTCGCGCCATGCTGAAGCTAAAGGGTGCGGCGAATGTGGCGTTCTAGCACGACGCTGGCACTGTGCTTGGTGATGGAATGTTCGATCGCGGCGCCGGGTTTTTACGCGGCGTCGGAAGAATGGGTGATGAGCAAACACCAGATCGATGGCAAAGCCGCGGCTGTGCGGCTGAATGCCGCATTGCCGGCACTAGTCACCCGCGGCGAATTCGGCCGCAGTCTAAAATTCATCGTTCCGTTCAACGTTCACAATGATCGACCTTTCCCCGAGCGCCTCGATCGTGAAGACCTCGAGAAAATCGAAGAGGCGATTGAGAACCATCTGATTGATCCCGGCGTTGCAATTTTTGCGACCATTGTCACAGTCAACAATGCGCGCGAATTTTTGCTCTATGTAGCCGATATGGAGCGGGCCCAAGCACTCGCCGAACAGCTTGTCGCAGAGATCAAAACGCACGCGATTTCGTTTCGCCTAGAAAGCGATCCGCATTGGGAGGCGTGGTCAAAATTCACTAGTGAATCCGACATTCAACGCTGATGTTTGCGCCTTCCTTGTGCCTTGGCCTGCTTGAAATCGCGAAACAACAATTGACGCAAGGGGTGAGCGGCAAACCGAATAACGTCTGGGACGAAGTGACCGGTAAGCCGCTGCTGCGTCGCTCTGGATGGAAAGCCAATCCGCCCAATCTGCGGCAGCAAAATGCCGCGGCCGTGCTCAACGACACGCCAGAAGCCTTACCCAGCTTGCCTCCCAGCAGATGATGGCCTGCGGCGCAATATCCACGCGGGCTTTCAGGCATCGTTGAGACTGTGCTTTCCAGATTCAAATCTGGCCGTCCAACGGAAAAGGGGGCAGCATCCGAATCGAACCTAAGGCGACGAATCATTGTGCCGTGCGCTAGGCGGTTTTCCGCAAAAATGGTCTTGCCAGTGCCGGCGGAGCCTGAAACGCGCGCTGGTCCAGCGTAGTCGCGCTCTACCCACTGCCGCTGTTCAGGATGGAGAAAAACTTTCCATTTTTCCCAAGAGAAATCGAGGGCGCGCTGCAACTCTTCCACATTGGTCATCAGGCGAAAGCGGCGCTGGGCATCGGGATGGTCGAAGGGGTTTGCCGTTGCCAGTGCGGGTTGAGGCAC
>JANNMV010000343.1:0-3664 GCA_031398205.1 Pseudomonadota bacterium
GCGGCAAGATCATAGCCGAGGGTGACACTGGGCCAGCAGCGATGCAGAAGCGAGCACGCTACACGATCGATACGGTCGGGGCGACTCTCGCCAAGCTGGGCGTTTCATGGCAAGACACGACTCAGATTGCCCTTTTCCACGTTCATGACATTCCCGACCTGTGGGGAGCGGAGTTGCTGGGTTCGTTGGGAGAGGCCCTGCGCCGCGGCGTGCTTGTCTATCGCGCGCGGCCGCCCATCGCTGGCCTCGAGGTAGAGCTTGAGGCGCGCGCGGTGTGGCAGGAACTCGTCGTGGCAACCTCGTAAAGGTCCTGCAGCCTGAGAATGTCAGAGGTCATGAGCCGGGTGCTACGTCTTGCCACGGAAATTCGACACGCCGCTACACAGTCCAATTCCGCCAGTTGGCTACGTGCAGTTCCTGCCTCAAGCTATCTGCCGCGCCGCACAATGCAATTCACGGAACGGGTCGAAACATTCCACCTGCGGTACTCCCTGAACTCAATCAATTGTCGGCGTGCATTCTCCGTCGGGTGAAAGCTTTGCGCCGAGTTGGTAGGTGTGGCCTGCTTCCAGCGTGACGGTGATTTGTTTGAGTTTGCCAATATCGACCGTGCCCATGCCGACAAAGGTGCGCACAATGCATTCGAGTTCCAGCGTTCGCTCCCCGGCGCTGACATTGATCTCGGATTGATCCGCTTCCATTTCAAGGCCGTTCACTTTCTTGACGACGACGGCGGCGTCGATTTCTTTGCGGCGCTCGTCAAACGATTTGTTTTTTATCGTTGCATTGTCCGCCGCGGTTGCCGTAATTGAAGCCAATGTCAAAAAAACAAAGCTCATCACAACGTTAATTTTTGACTGTATATTCATGGCAAGTACTTTCGACACTACGTAACTATCACGCCGGAAAGATCTTCCTCCGGCTCGGGATATTTCATCTTCAAGGCTTCCAGCGTTTGCACTAATATCGAGGAGATTACCAGATTGCGCTCGGTTTTCGAATTCGCCGGAACGACATACCAAGGCGCGGCTTTGGTGCTGGTCGCCGCCAGCGCGTTTTCGTATGCCTGAATGTATTTCTTCCACAGCTTACGCTCGTCAAGATCGCCAAGGCGAAATTTCCAGCGTTTTTCCGGATCGGCGAGGCGTTCTTCCAGGCGGGCTTTTTGTTCGTCTTTCGAAATGTACAAGAAACACTTAATGATCACCGTGCCGCTGTCGGCCAATAGTTTTTCAAATTCGCTGATCTCGTTGTAACGGCGTTCGCATTCTTCCGGCGTGATCCAGCCGCGCACCGGGACGATTAACACGTCTTCGTAGTGGCTGCGATTAAAGATTACGATCTCGCCTTTGCCAGGCACGTGCTTATGCACGCGCCACAAATAATCATGGTCGAGTTCTTCTTCTGTCGGCGCTTTGAAACTCGCCACGTGCACGCCGAGGGGATCGACGGAATTAAACACGTAGCGGATTGTGCCGTCCTTGCCAGAAGTATCCATGCCTTGCAACACCAGCAACACTTTGTGCTGATGTCCGGCGTAAAGCAGATCCTGAAGCTTATCTAATTGTTCATTCAGCGCTGCGAGAGTTTGCGCATCGATCGCCTTGTCGCCGCTGCTCAGGCGGCGTTCAGCCGGGTTCCAATCTTGCAGCTTTACCTGCTTGCCGGGTTTGACCCGATAATGCTTTGCATCGAATTGTTTTGCCATGGCTTAGCCCAATCGTTTCAGTTGTGTTTGCAAGGTGTTTAGCTTATTGCCGAAATCGGCAAGGCGTGCTTTTTCCTGCTCGACCACTTGCGCCGGTGCACGCTCGACGAAACTGGCGTTGCCGAGCTTGCTGTTGCCCTTGGCAATTTCTATTTCGAGTCGCGCGATTTCCTTTGCCAAGCGCGCGCGTTCGGCGACGACATCGATTTCGATTTTCAGCATCAGCTTGGCGTTGCTTACCACGGCGATGGGTGCGCCCGCTTGTTCGAGAGAGCCTTGCGCGAAGCTTACGTCACTCAATTTCGCCAGGGCTTTGAGGTACGGCGCGTAAGCGGTCAACTTTTCTGTGTCGCCTTCCACAACCAATGGCACGCGCTCGGCGGGAGAGAGATTCATTTCGCTGCGTAGGGTGCGCGCGGCGTTGATCAATTCTTTTAACTCGGCGACCCGAGACATCGCGAGCTTGTCAATTTTAGTCCGATCCCCAATTGGATAAGGCCTTTTAATAATGTGTTGATCTTCGGGAAGGTTAGGCAACGCTAAAGGCGCTAGCCTTTGCCAAAGTTCTTCGGTAACGAAAGGGATGATTGGATGGGCGAGTCGTAGAGTAGCCTCTAGAACCCTCATTAATGTTCGGCTCGTCGCTCTAGGGTGTCCTGCGAGGCTTCCCCCGGGGACATTTTCCGGGGGAGTTGCGATGAGCGCGTCGGCGGTCTGGAGGACATTTTCGCTCGCTGACGTCAAACGTTGAACTTTCGCAAACTCTAGATACCAATCGCAATATTCGTCCCAAACAAATTCATAAATAGCACGGGCAGCAAGATCGAATCGTAGCGATTTGAACGCTTCCTCAACTTCAATTTCCGTTTCCTGTAACCGACTAATTATCCATTTGTCCGCAAAGGATGTATAGGCAAACCACTCTTCGTCAATGCCATAGTCGAAATCGTCGTGGGAGTCTTCCGTGCTCATCAATACAAAGCGCGCTGCGTTCCACAGCTTATTGCAGAAATTCCGATAACCTTCACAGCGCTTGAAATCGAAATTGACATTCATGCCGAGCGACGCGTAGGACGCCATGGTGAAGCGCAGCGCGTCGGCGCCGAAGGCGGGAATACCCTCGGGGAATTCTTTTTTGGTTTGTGCGGTGACTTTCGGTTTGGTTTCCGGGCGACGCAAACCGGTGGTGCGTTTCTCCAACAAGCTGGCGAGGTCGATGCCGTCGATCAGATCCACCGGATCGATCACATTGCCCTCGCTCTTGCTCATCTTCTTGCCCTCGGCATCGCGCACCGTGCCGTGTATGTAAACGGTTTTGAACGGCACTTTGCCGGTGAAATAGGTGGTCATCATGATCATGCGCGCCACCCAGAAGAAAATGATTTCGCTGCCGGTGACGAGCACGTTTGAGGGCAAATAGGTTTTCAGCGCAGGGGTTTCTTCCGGCCAGCCTAGTGTCGAAAAACATACCAGCGCGGAGGAGAACCAGGTGTCAAGCACATCGTTGTCACGGGTCACATTTTTCCCGTCGGCCTTTTTTCGTGCTTCTTGTTCGGTGCGCGCGACGTAGACATTGCCCTCAGCGTCGTACCACGCCGGAATCTGATGGCCCCACCACAGTTGCCGCGAAATACACCAGTCTTGAATGTTCGTCATCCAATGACGATAGGTGGCGATCCAATGTTCGGGCACGAATTCGATTTCACCGTTCTCGACAACTTCGAGAGTTTTTTGCGCGATGGATTTCGCTGGTTGGAACGCATGATTGGCGGGCGCAGCTTTGTTCACCGCCATAAACCATTGATCGGTGAGCATCGGCTCAATCACCGTGCCGGTGCGATCACCACGTGGGACTTTGAGTTTGTGTTTATCGACTTTGACGAGCAGGTTTTGCGCACCCAAATCGGCGACGACTTTTTTACGCGCGTCGAAGCGATCGAGGCCGCGATAGGCTGG
>JANNMV010000013.1:0-1714 GCA_031398205.1 Pseudomonadota bacterium
GGGATCGCCGTTTATCCTGACAACGGCGCTACCGGAGAACAATTAATAAGAAATGCTGACACCGCCATGTACCGCGCCAAAAAACGCATGAGTGGCTATGTGTTTTTTAACGCGTTGGAAACGGAAAAGGCCTCAGGTGACGGTCAGTAGCGGATGCGTGCGTAGTAGGCCTGCTGGGCGGCGTCACGCGCCTGACCGAGCGTGTGGATGCCCTTCTCGGCGAGCAGCGGGATCAGCTTCAGGAATACTTCGGCAGTGACCATCGCGTCGCCAAGCGCCGAGTGGCGGCCGAGCACGGCAACATCGAACCGTTCGGCGATCGCCTCGAGCTGGTGCGACTCCTGCTGCGGATGAACGAGCGCCGACAGCAGCAAGGTGTCGAGCACCGGCTGGTCGTCGCCGAAGTCTCATCGGCGGTTTCGGGTCCAGCCTAAATCTTGGGCCACTCACTACACAGCGTGTAACGAGAAAAGCGATTTTGAAGAGACTATTGAAGTCACGTGTTGGTCCGAGCATGTAAAATGGCGCGGCAAGGTCAGAAACCTTGCTTGAATTCTCGCTGGCGATCCATGGCTGCGCGACGAAATTTCTAGGGGAAGGTTAAGGTTAAAGATATGTGCACACCAATTCTGAATCGACTGTTGGCGCGACCTCGCGATCGATTTGCCCCTCAACGATCATTACACGGAGCGCAACCATCATGAACCATCGACGCGGGAACCAAGCAGAAATCTGTATCGACCGGCGCAATTTCGTATCCGCGGCGTGCGCACCGCTGTTGCTGGCGGCGCTCGGCCCTTTGGCCGGCGCGGCCTCCGCGGCGCAGGAGGCGAAGCGGGCTATAGCGACGCCCGGAAAAACTTGGCTTGAAGTTTCCTTGAACGGGCCCTGGTCGCGTGACCGCCAGCCGCTCATTCCGATCTCGGTAAAAGAGATAGTGGCGGATGGCATCGCGTGCGCACGCGCGGGGGCTGCGATCATTCACGCTCACGCCTACGATGAGAAAACCGGGCGGCAGAAAGACGATGCCGATCTGTACATCGCGATCATAGAAGGCATACGCGAGAAGGAAGACGTGATCGTCTACCCCACGTTGCCTTTCGCTGGCAGTGTCGATGCGCCGAATATGATGACGGCACAGGCGCGCTTTGCTCATACGGAAACGTTGGCTAAGCGCGGATTGCTGGAGTGGTCGGTGGTCGACCCGGGCTCGACCAACATCACCAGACTGGATGAAATACCAGCAGGCAAGGAAGGCTTCGTGTATGCCAATCCCGAATCGCACATTCGGCGCGGCCTCGAGCTCGCCACACGCTATGGCTTTCATCCGGGTTACGCGCTGTACGAGCCGGGCTTCGTGCGTTTGGGCGCGGCGTTGGAGCGTGCCTACCCTAAGGTGCCGCAGTGTATCTATCGCTTCATGTTCTCCGACGGCTTGAGTTTCGGCTTCCCGCCGCAGCGATACGGGCTGGACGCGTTCTTGCAGTTGCTTGCTAATGAGGCGCCGCATGCGCCTTGGATGATCGCCGGGCTGGATGTGGATATCGCGCCGCTGATTACCTACGCGGTTGAGCGCGGCGGTCACGTGCGTGTGGGGCTCGAAGATGCGCCGTTCGGCGCGCGCAAGACCAACGTGCAACTGGTAGAAGAGGCGGCCCGCCTAATCCGATCGGTAGGCAACGAGCCGGCTAGCACCAAAGAAATAAGGCGTGCG
>JANNMV010000052.1:0-5455 GCA_031398205.1 Pseudomonadota bacterium
TTGCCGTCGTCATCCAACGCAGTTAAATAATTGCTGATGGCGCCATCGTATTCCGCCGTATGGCTAAACGCCTTGCGCGCGAGGCGAAAACGTGTGGCGCTGCTCAGCCCGCCGTCATCGGACAATTCTTTCGCAACCACGGCATAGTCCTGCGGATCGGTTACCACTGCAACGCCGGCATAATTTTTTGCGGCGCTGCGCACCATGGCGGGACCGCCGATGTCAATATTTTCGATCGCTTCGGCCAGCGTCACATTGGCGCGCGATACGGTTTCGCGAAACGGATAGAGATTGACCACCACCAAATCGATTGGCGCGAAGCCATGGGTTTTCATCTGCGCGACATGTTCCGGAAGATCGCGCCGGCCGAGAATGCCGGCGTGAATTTTCGGATGCAACGTCTTGACGCGGCCATCGAGCATTTCCGGAAACCCGGTGTAATCGGCTACTTCGGTGACAGCCACGCCCGCGTCGCGCAACAACTTCGCCGTGCCGCCGGTGGAGAGTATCTCGACGCCATGGCCGCGTAAAGATTGGGCAAATTCGAGGACGCCCGTTTTATCGGATACGCTGATCAGCGCGCGCTGAATTTTAATCATGATAGGTTCTTACAAATAGAGCCGATTATTCGATGCCGTATTGCGACATTTTTTTACGCAGCGTATTACGATTGAGTCCGAGAATGTCGGCGGCTTTAGTCTGATTGCCACCGGCTTGATGCAGCACTACTTCGATCAGCGGCTTTTCCATACTTTCCAGCACGGCTTCGTAAACGGCGCACGGTTTTTCGCCGTCCAGATGCTTAAAATAGTCACCCACGGTTTTGCGTACGCAAGCAGAGATTTCGTTTTCTTTTTTCATGCGGCAAGTTCTTCTGGTACGTAGCTGAGGCGCTCGTGTTCTGCCGCTAGTTCGCCAAAGAAATGATCGATGGTTTGAATTTGTTCTCCACTGGACTGCAACTGCATCAGCCCGTGGCGAAAATGGGCGGAACCGACCAATCCCTTGGTGTACCAGCCGATATGTTTACGGGCAACTTTAACACCGGTTTCTTCACCATAAAAGTCGAACAAGTCTTCCAGGTGTTGCATCAACACCTGGTGGATTTCCTGCACCCTGGGTGGCGGAAGATGAGCGCCGGTTTTCAGAAAATATTCGATCTCGCGAAAAATCCACGGGCGGCCTTGTGCCGCGCGACCGATCATTACCGCATCGGCGCCAGTGTAGGCGAGTACATGCTTCGCCTTCTCCGGCGTAGTGATATCGCCATTGGCGATCAGCGGTATTTTGATATGAGTTTTCACCGCGGCGATGGTGTCATATTCGGCATCGCCCGTATACGCACAGGCGCGGGTGCGGCCATGCATCGCCAGCGCTTGAATGCCCGCACTTTCGGCAATGCGCGCGACCATGATCGCATTCTTGCTTTGCTTATCCCAGCCGGTGCGAATTTTGAGCGTCACCGGTACGTTTACGGCGCCGACCACGGCATCGAGAATTTTTCCCACCAAAGGCTCGTCGCGCAGCAAAGCAGACCCGGCCATCACATTGCATACTTTCTTCGCCGGACAGCCCATATTGATGTCAATAATTTGCGCGCCATTGTCGACGTTATATTTCGCCGCCTCGGCCATCATGGCCGGATCGGCGCCGGCAATTTGCACCGATTTCGGCTCCACTTCGCCGTCATGATTGGCGCGACGCAACGTCTTTTGCGATCCCCACAGCAAGGAATTGGATGCCACCATTTCCGACACCGCCATGCCCGCGCCGAGGACTTTGCAAAGCTGGCGGAAGGGACGATCGGTGACGCCGGCCATCGGCGCGACGACAAGATTATTCTTCAGCAGGTAAGGGCCGATTTGCATGGGGTTTATTTTTAGGGGATGGTTGCGAATTTTACGCTGAAAGTTTAGGCGAGTAAAACGCTCCGGAACCTTCAGCTAGAATGTGGACTCGAAGCAACGTGCAACCAATTGCACTAACGTCTTAATTTTACCGTGAGGAAATTATGAAGAATAAATTCTGGAGTGCGGCCTGCCTGGTCGCAACGATTTCGCCAAGTGCTTTCGCAGCAGAATGTCAGCCGGAAGGCGCGTATGATCAGTTTGCCATGCAGCCGCCACCCGGATTCGTTGAGCTGCGTGCGCGACCGACCCAGAACGGCATAACCTACACCTTTCGCGAAGATAAATTGGAGAGCGAAGCCGCGGCGGTTATTCAATTGGTTTTCAATTACACCAAGGATGATTTTTCCTTACTCAAACCAGAACATCAGGAAGAGGTAAAGGAGATTTACATCAATCGTTACATCGGTGGGATCGAGAGCCGCCGCGCCGAATTTGTAAAGAGCGCGGTAACCGGAGAATCAGTGGGAAATAGCGCGTACAAAAAAATCGAATGGAGCGGGAAGGCCGGTGGCGAACAAATGAAAGGCGCAATGTACGTGACGGTAATCAATAACGTCGTGACGGTCATCAACCTGCAAATGCCCGTAGGGAGCGAGACGGCCTTGGAAAAAACGGTGGCTGAATGTTTGGGGACATTAAAACTTACCCTCGATTAGCGATGGCAACTCGGTAGCTGAGCCAGAAGCTGCATGTTGGGACGCGCCATTATTGACATTTGTTCACAATATTTTGCGGAACTTAAACTATGCTGGCGTTATGCAAATCACTTTTCCGGCCCTACTTTTCTTCGGCTTCCTGCTGGTTTGGGTGCTGGCCTATTGGGTTTTTCCGAACCTCGCGGTTCGCTTTCGCGGATCGCGCCCCATCGAAGACCGCGCGCCGGCGCGTTTTTTGTCGGAAACCGGAACGATCCATCGCCTCGGTCGTAGCGAGTCCTCCGAAAATACTTGATTGGTTTTACACGGCATGCCCGAAAGGCGCATGGCCTTATGGCCTTAGGCCACCTCGGGCGTGCCGTGGGTGCGGCACGCTGGGCGCGGTTCCCGGCGAGGTTGGCGTTAGATCCGCCGCTCTGAAAAGTGCAATAACCCGGTGGATGGAGAAGCTGCCCGCCGCGGCCTAATCTTTCCCGTTCGTCAGTTCTAAGCAAAGCCGTTAAACTAGCGGTTATGCAAATCCTCTTCATTTTCCCGTGTTAGTTAAGCTCACGCGCTGCAAAGTCATCGATCCCGCGCATGGCGTGAACGGCGAGTTACGCGATATTTTTGTGCGCGATGGCTATATCGCCGAGCCGCCGGCGGCCGACGAACGAATCGATAGTGTTTACGATCTTGCGGGAAAAATCGTCATGGCCGGCGCCATCGATATGCACACTCACATCGGCGGCGGCAAGGTCAATATCGCCCGCGCGATGTTGCCGGAAGACCATCGCGGCGACCCGCTGGCGCGCAGCGAACTCACGCGTAGCAGCGCGGGTCACGCGGTGCCCGGAACCTTGGCGACGGGCTATCGCTACACGGAAATGGGCTACACCGCGTGTTTCGAGCCCGCCGTGCTGCCCGTCAATGCGCGCCAAGCCCATTTCGAAATGGCGGATACACCGATTGTTGATCACGGCGGTTATGCCATGCTCGGCTCCGACGATTTTTTGTTGCGCATGCTCGCCGCCAGGCGCGATCAAAAAGCCATCAACGATTACGTCGCATGGATCTTACATTCGGCGCAAGCGATGGCGATCAAAGTCGTCAATCCCGGCGGCATCAGCGCATTTAAGTTCAATCAGCGAAAGCTCGATCTCGACGAGGAGCATGTTCATTATCGCCAAACGCCACGACATATTTTAAAAACCTTGGCGCAAGCGCTGGAAGATTTGAACGTGCCCCATCCATTGCACGTTCACGCCAGCAATCTCGGCGTACCGGGCAATGTCGATACCACGCTGGAGACGATTAAAGCGGCGGAAGGCCTGCCGATTCATCTTACCCACATCCAATTTCATTCCTACGGCGCCGAAGGCGATCGAAAATTTTCCTCCGGCGCCGCGCGCATTGCTGAGGCGATCAACGCCAACGCTAACGTCAGCGCCGATGTTGGGCAAATACTGTTCGGCCAAACCGTGACGGCCTCGGGCGATAGCATGGCGCAGCATCGTAATTCCGGCTTCGCCAACCCGAAAAAATTTGTCATCATGGACATCGAATGCGACGCCGGTTGTGGCGTGGTGCCGTTCAAATACAGCGACAAGAATTTCGTCAATGCGTTGCAGTGGGCGATTGGGCTGGAGATTTTTTTGCTGGTGAACGATCCGTGGCGTATCTTTCTAACCACTGATCATCCCAACGGCGCGCCCTTTACCAGTTACCCGCATTTGATCAAATTGTTGATGGACAAAACCTTCCGCAACGAGCAGCTTTCACGCCTCAACGCGGACGCGGAGGCGCTCAGCACCTTGGCCTCCATCGCGCGCGAATATTCCCTCTACGAAATCGCGATTATGACCCGCGCGGGCCCGGCAAAAATTCTAGGGCTGAGCGATCGAGGCCACCTTGCACCTGGCGGCGCAGCGGACATCACGGTGTACGAAGATTTGCCGGATCGTGAGAAAATGTTTGCCACGCCCACTCACGTTTTCAAAGAGGGAGAACTGGTCGCCAAAGACGGCAAGATCATTAAAGTTACGCGAGGTAATACCCACGTCGTCAAGCCCGAATTTGATCGCAGTATCGAGAAAGAGCTGAGCGAATATTTTGATCGCTATCAAACCATGCGGTTAGATAGTTTCAAGATCGGAAACGACGAAATGAGCGAGATCGGTCAAGGCGCCAGGCTTCATGTGCATGAATGTAGTCGGCATTGAACCGGGCTGAATAATTTCTTAAACGAACAACGAATTAGAAATGGAACTTTCTAAAGATCAATTAGCAAGCTACGAACGCGACGGTTTCCTGGTGTTGCCCGAAATCTTTTCGCTGCGCGAGGTCGAGGCGATGAAGGCGGATTTAAAGCGCATTCAACAAATCGACACCGATCACTTAGTGCGCGAGCGCGGTAGCAACGTCGCGAAAACAATTTACCGCGTGCATGAAGCCGATGGTCCGACGACCTCGCCGATTTTTCATCGCGCCGCGCGTTCGCCGCGTTTACTCGCCCCTGCGCAACAACTACTCGCCGATAACGCGCTGTACGTCTTTCATACCAAATGCAATCTGAAGAGCGCGATCGATGGCTCGGTGTGGCAATGGCATCAAGACTACGGCTCATGGCGGCGCGATGGCGTGCCTGCGCCTTCGCTCACAACGGCGCTGATCATGCTCGACGAGCCGACGGAAATGAATGGTTGCCTATATTTCCTTCCCGGTAGTCACAAGCTTGGCAATCTCGAATCGGAGATGGACGATCAAACGACGTCCTATCGCCTTTGGGTTGTGCCGAAAGAGCAGTTGCTCGATATCATGAAGCAAAGCCCCGAGCCCGTCGCCATCACCGGCAAGCCGGGCGCCGTGGTGTTTTTCCATTGCAACATTTTGCATTCGTCGGGCCACAAT
>JANNMV010000063.1:0-4207 GCA_031398205.1 Pseudomonadota bacterium
CAAACAAAATTAAATCCAAGTTACAACTCCAATGTGGGTTCTTGATCGATGACTTCTTTGAGCAATGGTACGGTAATCGGGCGTTTGTGTTGCAACGAATACAAATCCAACGCCGCGAGCAAACTTATCAGCGCGGGTAAATTGCGCGGGTAGTGGGACACGAGATAGCGAATCACCTCCGGCGTAAGTGAAAATCCGCGCGCCGTGGCCTGCTGCGACAGCGAGGCATATTTTTCCTCGTCGCTCAACGGCTTCACCTCCAACACCAAGCCCCAGCCCAGACGCGACTTAAGATCTGGTAACAACGTCAACTGCGCCGGTGGCAGCGTGCCGCTAACGACGAATCGTCCGCTCGCTGTGCGAATGCGGTTATAGGCATGAAACAACGCCGGTTGGCCGGTGGAGCCGAGGTGATGGACGTCGTCGAAAATCACGGTTTCATCGCCACGCACCAGGGAAATCTCTGGCGCCGTTGAGTGGCTGTCTAAACGAACCACGGGGCGCGCGCTCGTAGCCGTAGCGAAGGCGCCGAGCAAATGGGATTTACCGGCACCCGGCGCACCCCAAAGATAGACGAAGCGTTCGCGATATTCTCCGCTCGCCATCGCCTGCAACAGCGTGCATAACTCTTGATTCTGCCCTATGATAAAACTGGCAAACGTGGGCGGCGGCGCGGGGGAAATATTCAGGACGAGCTGTTTCATTGCGCGACGAATTTTATCATGAAGGCCGCGCCACTTCGACGCTTGCGCGTGTTTCGAACCGTAAGAAACGCCTTGCCATCATAGACTTTCCGATTACTTTCCTTCATAATTAAGGGTTTATGAAGCTTCTATTCGATATATTCCCGGTCGCGCTGTTTTTTGTGGCCTACAAGTTCGCCGACATTTACGTCGCGACCGGCGTCGCCATTGCGGCCAATGTGCTGCAGATTCTGTGGCTGCGGCTGACGGGGAAAAAGGTTGAGCCGATGATGTGGATCAGCCTGGCCATCATCGCGGTGTTTGGCGGCGCGACGCTCTATTTGCATGATGAGACTTTTATCAAATGGAAGCCCACGGTGTTGTATTGGTTGTTCGCCGCTGCATTACTGATCGCCCAACTGGCGTTCCGCAAAAATCTCATTCGCGCCATGATGGAAAAAAATATCGCGCTACCGGAACCAATTTGGCGCCAGCTCAACCTAAGCTGGGTAGTTTTTTTCCTGGTAATGGGTGTGCTCAATTTGTATGTTGCGTTTAATTTTTCCACCGATACCTGGGTCAACTTCAAATTGTTCGGCAGTTTTGGTCTGATGCTGGTGTTCATTATCGGCCAAGGATTATTGCTTTCTAAACACGCCATCGAAGAAAAGGATCCCTCATAGTGCTGTACGCAATCATGGCAGAAGACGCCCCGAATTCTCTGGAGCGCCGCATGGAGATCCGCCCGCGGCATCTGCCGCGGGTGCAACAACTCGTTGACCAAGGCCGCTTGTTATGCGGCGGCGCATTCCCTGCGATCGATAGCATGGATCCGGGCCTGGCCGGTTTTACCGGCAGCTTGATTGTGGCCGAATTTGGCTCGCTGGAAGAAGCGCAGGCGTGGATTGAAGCCGATCCGTTTTATGTTGAAGGCGTTTACGCGAAAGTGGTCGTCAAACCCTATCGCAAGGCATTACCTTGAACGAAACCATCGCATTGATGCAACAACGGCTCACCGGTTTGCAGCCGGAAAGTCTGGATATTATCGACGACAGCGCGAAGCATGTCGGCCACGTCGGTGCGGCCAGCGGCGGCGGCCACTATCAACTGACCATCGTCTCGAAACTGTTCGCCGGTAAACCGCAACTGGCACGTCATCGTTTAATCTATCAAGCCCTCGGTGACATGATGCAACGGCAAATCCACGCTTTGTCGATTGTCGCCAACACGCCCGATTAGTTGTAATTTTTTATTCTCCCCTAGTTAAGGATTTAGTCATGATATTAAAACGTTCCCCTATTGCTTTGCTCGCTGCATTCGGTCTGTTGGCCGTGGGCATGAGTTACGCCCAAGATAGCAAAGCGCCTGCGGCTGCACCGGCTGCGGCCAAGCCGACGAAAATCACGGTGAACGGCGTAACGATTCCCGTCTCGCGCTTCGCCATCATGACACAGCAGGCCGCCGGCCAAGGACAGGCCGACAATCCACAAGTGCAAGCGCAGATCAAAGATAACTTGATCAAAGGCGAGATCGTGGCGCAAGAAGCGATGAAAGCCGGCATGGACAAATCCCCAGAAGTGATCGATCAGCTCGACTTCGTCAAACAACAGTTGCTGGTGCGCGCTTACGTCGCCGATTACATGAAGAAGAATCCGATTAAGGATGAAGCGCTGAAGGCCGAATACAACAAAGCAAAATCGGCGGAAGGCGACAAGGAATACAAAGCGCAGCACATTTTGGTTGAAGACGAGAAGGACGCAAAAAACCTGATTGCGCAAATCAAGAAGGGTGGCAACTTCGACAAACTGGCGAAAGAAAAATCCAAGGATGCCGGCTCTAAGGATCAAGGCGGCAAGCTGGAATGGACGATGCCCGGAAACTTTGTGAAACCGTTTAGCGAAGCCATGGTCAAACTGAAGAAGGGCGAAATGACGCAAGAGCCGGTCAAAACGCCTTACGGTTACCACATCATCAAGCTGGAAGATACACGCGGCGCAAAAGTACCGACGTTCGACGAAGTGAAAGACAAAATTCGCCAATCGCAACAGCAAGCGATGATGACGAAACTGCTCGACGATTTGCGTGCCAAAGCGAAGGTTGACGAAAAGTAGTCTTAGCTGGGACTCGCGCCCACCCAACCCACCGATAAGGTAAGTTATGAATCTAAAACAGTGTTTGTTAGGCCTGGCGATGCTGGGCGCAAGTAGCGGCGCCGCGTTCGCGGTGGATTTGGTTTCCGCGCAAGCGGCCTACGACAAGGGTAACTTCGAAGAAGCCTTCAAGCAATTTTTGTCGATGGCCGAAGAAGGCAATGGCCTGGCGCAATCCAGCACCGGCGTGATGTACGACATGGGCCAGGGCACCAAGAAAGACTATGACAAGGCGGTCGAGTGGTACAAAAAATCCGCCGAGCAAGGCAATCAATTCGGCCAATTTAATCTCGGCACGATGTACTACATGGGCACCGGCGTGGCGAAAGACGTGGTGACCGCGTGCAAATGGTTCGCGCTCGCCACCCGCCAAGGCAATGGCCAGGCGCGCATTCACATGCACATCTGCGAGAAATATCTGAATGACACGCAGCGCGCCGAATCAAACCGTATGGCCGATGAGTTCATGGCGCAGCACAAAAATTAGTTGGAATTTCTTAAGACCCTCGTCGAAGCAACAACCCAACTCGATGCCGGATGGCGCAACGAGTTGGGTTTCCCGTCCATTCCCGTATTAAGCCACGGCAGCCTGTTAGTAAAAGTCTACGCCCCGCGTGGATCGGATCCGCAACAACCGCACACTCGCGACGAGGTCTACATTGTCGCTCGCGGCAACGGTGAGTTTGTCTGCGCCGGCGAACGCAAAAAATTTCAGGCAACGGACTTATTGTTTGTTCCGGCGGGAAACATTCATCGCTTCGAAAATTTTACCGATGATTTAACGTTGTGGGTTATTTTTTATGGCCCCGAGGGCGGTGAAGCGCATAAAAATTCCTCGGCATCGGACTGACCGGGTGGCCTCGGGCCAGAGCCAAGTACAGCGCGGCGTTCCAAGCATACCGCGCCAGGAGGCAAGCAATATGCGGCTCTTGGGGCAATTACATTTTGGTTTTCATTGCGGGCTGCCGCTACGACATAGACCTTGATCCGGTTAATGTCTTAAACATGTCATCCTGAGCGTAGCGAAGGATCTGCTTTCTCCGCCGTCAAAAAACAGATCCTTCGCTACGCTCAGGATGACATGCTAACAAAAGTCCGTTGCGCAAAACATAAATCCGCCCAAGCCTTGGCCTTATCCGGCAAGCTGCGCAGCAGATAGGCCGGATGGTAAGTCGCAACCAGCGGAATGCCGCGATAGTCGTGCAGCTTGCCGCGCAAACTGCCGATCGGCGCGTCGGTTGCGAGTAAATTCGCCGCCGCCACTTTACCCAGCGCAACAATTACCTTCGGTTGAATCAGTTCGATCTGCCGCGCAAGATAAGGCGCGCAGGCCGATGCTTCCGCCGCTTCCGGATTGCGATTACCGGGTGGCCG
>JANNMV010000110.1:0-2524 GCA_031398205.1 Pseudomonadota bacterium
GGAGGCGCGTGGAATGGCGCTCTCCGGCACGTTGCAAATGGATAGCGTGGCGCTTTGGCCCATGCTTTTCGCATGCTTTAGCGCTTCCATGGTGTCTAGGGTTTCACCGGATTGGGAGATGGTGATGATCAGTTGCTTGGGATTGGCGACTGATTCGCGGTAGCGATATTCGCTGGCGATCTCGACGGAGACCGGGACTTTGGCGATGCTTTCGATCCAGTATTTCGCGGTGAGGCCGGAGTGGTAGCTGGTTCCCGCCGCCAGGATCAGGATGCCGTCGATGCTGCGGAATAGCGCTTCGGCCTCGGCGCCGAATAGTATCGGCACGAAACCATCGGTGATGACGGCTTCAATGGTGTCGGTCAGGGCGCGCGGTTGTTCGTGGATTTCTTTTTGCATGAAGTGGCTGTAGGGGCCTAGCTCCATGGAGGCTAGCGATACGTCGCTGACGCGTACGGGCCGATCCACTTTCACGCCGGTTTTGTCGACGACCGTGACGCCATCGCGACGGATTTCGGCGACGTCGCCATCGTCGAGATACATGACGCGGCGCGTGGCGGACAATACAGCGGAGACGTCGGAGGCGATGAAGTTTTCACCATCGCCGAGGCCAATCAACAGCGGGCAGCCGAGGCGGGCGCAGGTCATGACTTCTGGGGTTTTGAGGCATACGGCGCCGATGGCGAACGCACCGATCAATTCCTTTACGGCACGCTGGGTCGCGGTGAAGAGGTTATTGCATTGGCTGTAGTGATGGTGAATGAGGTGGGCAATGACTTCGGTGTCGGTTTGCGATTCAAATACGTAGCCCAACTTTTTCAGATTGGCGCGATGCTCGTCATGATTCTCGATAATGCCGTTGTGAACAACGGCGATGGTGCCGCCGGAAACATGCGGGTGGGCGTTGAACTCGGTGACGCCGCCGTGGGTCGCCCAGCGCGTATGACCGATGCCGACGACGCCGTGCAAGTTCACCGCTGCGGCTTTGGCCTCCATATCAGCAACGCGCCCGACCGAGCGCACGCGAGTGATGCCACCGTTGAGCACCGCCACACCTGCGGAGTCGTAACCGCGATACTCTAGGCGACGCAAGCCCTCGATCAACAACGGGACAACATTACGACTTGCGACAGCGCCGACGATTCCACACATGGTTTTACCTCGTTATTTCTTGCTGGTTTTCACGGGCCGTTTCCAGCCGGGGATGGTCATTTGTTTCGCTCGGGAAATGGTCAATTCGCCTGCGGGCGCATCTTTGGTCAAGGTCGTGCCCGCGCCTAGCGTTGCGCCTTTGCGCACCGTGACGGGCGCGACGAGCTGGGTGTCGGACCCGATAAAGACATCGTCTTCGATGATAGTGCGATATTTGTTGGCGCCGTCGTAGTTGCACGTGATGGTGCCGGCGCCGATGTTGACATTGCTGCCGACGGTAGCATCGCCGACGTAGGCGAGGTGGTTCGCTTTGGAGCCTTTGCCGAGTTCGGTGTTTTTGAGTTCGACGAAGTTACCGACGTGGGCACCATCGGCAAGCTTTGTGCCGGGTCGCAGCCTGGCATAAGGTCCTACTCGACAGTCAGCGCCCACTATTGAATCTTCTAACAGGCTATAGGGCGCGATCTGCGTGTCGTTTGCGATCGTCGCATTTTTCAACACGCAACCGGCGCTGACCGAAACGTTGTCGGCCAAAGTTACGTTGCCTTCGAACACGCAGTTGATGTCGATGAATACGTCCTTACCGCACGTGAGCATTCCGCGAACATCGATGCGCGCCGGATCGGCAAGCGTGACGCCCTTCTCCAAGAGGTTGTTGGCGATGTTGGATTGGTGAGTTCGCTCAAGTTGCGCGAGTTGTACTTTGCTGTTGATGCCCAAGGTTTCCCATTCGGCGCTGGCATGGATGGCCACGACCGGCACGTTCTCACTCACTGCCATCGCGATAATGTCGGTTAAATAGTATTCCTTCTGCGCATTGTCGTTTTTGAGTTGGCCGAGCCAGCGTGAAAGATGCTGGGTCGGGACGGCCATGATGCCGGTGTTCACTTCTCGAATTTTGTGTTGCTCGGGCGTCGCGTCTTTATGTTCGACGATGCCGGTAATGTTGTCTTTGCCGTCGCGAACGATCCGGCCATAGCCCGTTGGATCGGCGAGTTCTATGGTGAGAATAGCGAGTTTGCAGGGGCGGGCGACGTCGGTAAGTTGTTTCAACGTGGCCGTCTTAGTCAGCGGCACATCGCCGTAGAGAATTAAAGTGAGGCCGTCATGATCCAGATGCGGAATGGCTTGCATGACTGCGTGGCCGGTGCCTAACTGCGGTTCTTGCTTGATCCAAATGGCTGCGCGTTCAGGAAAAGCGTTGGGAACCGAGTCGCCGCCATGTCCGTAAACGACGCACATTTTGTTGGGATTCAGCGCGTCGGCGCTATCCATCACGTGTTGCAGTAATGGCTTGCCCGCTAGCTTGTGCAGAACCTTGGGAAGATTCGAATACATGCGCTTGCCCTGACCGGCGGCCAGGACGACGACG
>JANNMV010000111.1:0-2511 GCA_031398205.1 Pseudomonadota bacterium
CCATAGCTTTGCATCTTGAGGCGCATCCAACGCGGAATCTCCGCGCCGCAGGCATCGGAAAAGCGCGCCAGTTGGCTGAAATTATTGATTGGCATAATGCCAGGCACGATGGGAATCGCGATGTTCATCGCTTGGCACTCATCGACGAAATTAAAGTATGCGTCGGCGTTAAAAAAATACTGCGTGATCGCGGCGTTGGCGCCGGCGTCCACTTTTTGTTTGAAGTGCTGCAAGTTTTCCTGTGCGGAGCGGGCCTGCGGATGAAACTCGGGATAGGCCGCGACTTCAATTTGGAAATGATTGCCGGTCTCTTTGCGGATGAATTCGACCAACTCATTGGCGTAGCGAAATTCGCCGACGCCGTAGGTGCCGGATGGCAAATCACCGCGCAGCGCGACGATGTGTTTGATGCCATTGTCGCGATATTTCTGCAGAATCGCGCGAATGTTTTCTTGCGTCGACCCGACGCAAGAAAGATGCGGCGCGGCGTTCGAGCCGTCTACCTGAATTTCTAAGACGGTTTCCAAGGTGCGGTCTTGCGTTGAACCGCCGGCGCCGAACGTGACCGAGAAAAATTCCGGCTTGAGCTGCGCAAGTTGCTTGCGAACGACGCGGAGTTTTTCCGCGCCTTCTGGGGTTTTTGGGGGGAAGAACTCAAAACTAAAAGTGCGGGCGGAAGCGGTCATGTTTGTCGGGGCTATCAGAGCGAAGCGTTAGACACATCCAACTCAGTCATTGCGAGCAACGCGAAGCAATCTCGTATTTCTTGCGCCAGAAAATCGCGATTGCTTCGCGTTGCTCGCAATGACATAGGCAAGGATGGTTGAAAATTCCAAGGCGGAAAATGCGACGTTCGCTTTACCGCCTTGATCCACCCGAACTTAGTACCGGTAGTAATCCGCCTTATACGGCCCTTGCTTCTGCACGCTGATGTACGCCGCCTGCGTATCGGTCAATTCCGTCAACTGCGCATTGAGCTTCTTCAACTGCAAGCGAGCGACTTTCTCGTCAAGGTGCTTAGGCAGAACATATACGCCGACCGGATATTTAGCCGTTTGCGTAAACAACTCGATCTGCGCGATGGTCTGATTCGCGAACGAAGAACTCATCACATAGCTCGGGTGGCCGGTGCCACAGCCCAAGTTCACCAAGCGGCCTTTGGCGAGCATGATAATGCGTTTGCCGTCGGGGAAGATGATGTGATCGACTTGCGGCTTAATTTCTTCCCACTGATACTTCTCAACGCCGGCGACATCGATCTCGTTGTCGAAATGACCGATGTTGCAAACAATGGCTTGGTCTTTCATCTTCGCCATGTGGTCGTGGGTGATGACGTGGAAATTGCCGGTGGCGGTGACGAAAATGTCGGCCTTATCGGCGGCATAATCCATCGTTACCACGCGATAACCTTCCATCGCCGCTTGAAGCGCGCAGATCGGATCGATTTCCGTGACCCAAACTTGCGCCGACAACGCGCGTAATGCTTGAGCTGAGCCCTTACCCACGTCGCCATAACCGGCGACGACGGCGACCTTGCCGGCGATCATTACGTCAGTCGCGCGCTTGATGCCATCGACCAAGGATTCGCGGCAGCCGTAAAGATTATCGAATTTCGATTTGGTCACGCTGTCATTCACGTTAATGGCCGGGAATGCAAGCTTGCCTTCCTTGTGCATTTGATACAAACGATGCACGCCGGTGGTGGTTTCTTCCGTCACGCCTTTGATTGCGGCCAAGCGCTTCGAGTACCAACCCGGATGTGACGCTAAGGTTTTCTTGATCGCGGCATACAGGAATTTCTCTTCTTCGCTGCCGGCTTTGGCGATCAGGGACGCATCTTTTTCGGCGCGTGCGCCGAGGTGGAGTAACAATGTGGCGTCGCCGCCGTCATCCAAAATCATGTTGGAGAAACCACCGTCGGCCCACTCGAAAATGCGGTGCGTGTAGTCCCAATATTCTTCCAGCGTTTCGCCCTTGTAGGCGAATACCGGCGTGCCGGTCGCGGCGATGGCGGCGGCGGCGTGGTCTTGGGTCGAAAAGATGTTGCATGAGGCCCAGCGCACTTGGGCGCCGAGGGCTTGCAAGGTCTCGATCAACACGGCGGTTTGGATGGTCATGTGCAGCGAGCCGGTGATGCGCGCACCTTTGAGCGGCTGGGTCTTGGCGAATTCTTCGCGGATCGCCATCAAGCCGGGCATTTCGGTCTGGGCGATTTTGATTTCTTTGCGGCCCCAATCGGCCAGCTTGATGTCGGCGACGACGTAGTCATGTGTGGTGCTCATGGCATTCTCCGGAAATGTTCAGCGCCAGGGCAGGGCTGCCTCTGGCGCGATTGGCGGCGTCTCTATCAGCAAAGCCGGGTTTCGGCAATATGATATAAAGAAATCTTTATGCGTGTATGTGTTTGAAGGAAAGAAGCCGGCTGCGATGCCGGCGAAGCGATGCCAAAATGAGAGATGGAATCAGGCGTTTGAAAAAATAAGTTCGTTCAATTTCAACATCTTAATTGAA
>JANNMV010000140.1:0-1774 GCA_031398205.1 Pseudomonadota bacterium
GTGTAGGCAATCAACGCGACATCGGCGATGGAGTAATGCTCATCGACAAAGAACACGCGCGTAGCCAACTGCTGTTCCATTACCTTCAGCGCTTCATAGCCACGCTCATGCAGCCGGGGCAATTCAACACGGCGGGGATGATCGGCTGCAAGATATTTGCAAATGAAACGCGCGATGGCGATATAAGGCTCGTGGCTATGTTGCTCGAAGAACAGCCATTGCAAAACTTGGGCTCGCGCGAGTTTGTTGGTCGGCATGAAGATCGTGCCCTCGGCAATGTAATGGAGAATCGCGTTCGATTCCGCGAGGAATACACCGGACTCGATTTCTAACGTAGGCACTTTGCCATTCGGATTCATGACCAGAAAATCCGCAGTGCGCGTCGAACCTTGCATGATGTCCATTTCTTCCCACGCATAGGGACGCGCGAGCTGGTCGAGCAACAATTTGATTTTGTAACAGTTGCCCGATGAAGACATGCCGTAGACTTTGAGTATCGTATTTCCTCCGGTTCACAAATTTGGTCATCCCGAGGCGCCCGAAGGACGGGGGGCCTAGGCTACGGGGCCGCGATCTCGCATTTTGCGTGAAAAAACCAGATTGCTTCGCGTTGCTCGCAATGACAGGTTAAGACGATTTGGTCTCAATGCGCCAACACTGTACGATCGGCGGCCCATTCGCGCAACGCTTGTATTCCCTCAGCCCGGACGACGGAAAGCGGTTTGGTGCGCATGAGTTCGGCGGTGTGGTGTATCGTCACGAGCGGTTATCCGGTAGAAGTTTGCCCTATGAGAGAGTTAGGTTCAACTCCCGTTTCTCAGATGAGTTCTAGCGACGCCGCGCCGTTGGGAACGGCATCAGGCGCCAATCTACGATCCATGGTCGCGAGGCGTCCGCCATGCGCTTGCGCGAGTGCAAGTAGGTAACTATCCGTGACTCTTGAATGGCTCGAAAGTAGTCGCACATCGACATGGGCGCTATCGGCGATGCGGATGCTATCAGGCCAGAAATGATGTCCTGGCAGTCCACGAAACGCTGCAAGCAACATCGCGACCGAGCTCGGTGCGCCCGGTGAATTCGGATATTTCGGGTGGCCGACAATCCTCAAGAGGCCGTTCTCGGTCATTGGGCAGGTCGCGAAGTTGCGCTTGCCAACACGGGAAAATCACGCGTGCGCGTCATCATGTTGCACGTGCGCGGGGTCGATCAGTGCAATCAAGACGTTGACGTCAAGCTAAAACGTCGTCACGTCTGCTCGTCACGCAGTTGGTTGACTAATTCGAGAGTCACCGGCGCGCTGCCCTTTCGCGCTGGCAAACGGAGCGCACCATTGCGAACTTGGCGCGAATTGCGAGTGCTTCGGGTGAGCCCTTGTCGCGCCAACGCGGAAATGACTTCGCCGATACTCTTGCGCTCGCGCTCCGCTAGGTGCTTGGCGGCAGCGAGAACATCGTCATCGATTGCCAATGTGGTTCTCATGACCTGATGCCTCGAAAATAAGTGATGCGTAGCATCATACATCACGCATCAATTCTGTCGTTGCCGGTCAGTGGATGTGTCCGAGGTTGGCAGTGAAAGACAGGTATTCCTGACGCCTAATGTTTGGCGTGAGCGACAGGAATCGGCGTGCCATATAGCGTCCGCTCGATGAAAAGGTTCCGCGCTGGCGTCAAGCCACCCGCGCTAACGGAAGGAGAATTTCGACCGCGTCATATGGAACCGAGATGGTATTTTTGTCGCTTCGCTCGATCAGCCCAAGTTCCTCGAGGCGAGA
>JANNMV010000157.1:0-5884 GCA_031398205.1 Pseudomonadota bacterium
GCCACGGCGGAGGAGATGAGTCCGATGGATTTCTCTAGACCCGCCGGCTTCAGCACGGCTCCGATCGACGAAGCGAAGAACGGGACGATTTGTAGCGGTCGCCAGCCGATGTCATACACCTTGCGAATCGCCATGGCCGCATGCTTGGGTCCCGCAAGGGTGAGCAGCGTATCGGCGCCGGAAGCTCTGAGCGTCACGATTTGCGAGTCGACAGTGGGATCGCTGAAGTCATGCGTGGCCTCGGCCACGATCATGCTACTGGCTTTGTCGCCGAGTACGCTTTTGAAGCCCGCCAAGTAATCCTTCGCGGTATCCTCATGAAAATACAGTATCGCGATCTTGGCCTTCGGACGTACTCCCAGAATGTAGCGCGCATAGACTTGCCCTTCGAGATAGAACGGCGCGCGAATGCTTTGGATTGTCCACGGGAAATGCTCAGGGTCCGCCCAGCGCATTAAATTTGAAGCAATAAATAAATGCGGAATTTTTTTGTCGTTGACGTACTTGTGAATCGCGCTGTTGGTCGCACCGCCGAGGGATGAAAACAGTGCTAGAACGTTTTCGTTTTCGACCAGCGCCCGCGTTTGCTCGACAGTCTTCGCGGGGTTGTAGCCGTCGTCCAAGCTGATGAGTTTGATCTTGCGCCCCTTGACGCCGCCGCTTGCGTTGAGCATATCGAAGTAGGCGAGTTCCGCTTTGCCCACCGCGCTCAGCGCGGAAAGCGGGCCGCTGTGCGGCATGGTTTGGCCCAGCTTGATTTCCTGATCGCTCACCCCGGGGCCGTGTTTCTTTGCTTGAGCAAATACTTCAAGAGGCTGCGTGAGGAACACCGCCAAAAAGAGCAAAACCACTGGCAAATTTCGAAACATGCATTCCTCCCCATCAAACGCACGACCATTGCGCCGGACGCGGGGTGCTAACGGCAAAACGAACGGACAATCATGCTTCATATGTAGCCGACTGATTGCGCTAACCGCGAGCGTTTTCTCATGCGCAAATAAACCCAAGACAACGCCACGCCGATGAAAGCCATCAACCCAGCAAAAATACCAAGACCGGTAAAACCAAACTGAATCAATAACTGCGCGCCGCCGGATGCGGCGAGGAGCCAACCGACACTGGCCAGCGTGATATTAAATCCGAGCACTGTGCCGCGGACTTCATTGGGCACTTCCGATAATGTCGCGACGTACAATGGCCGCCCCAGCGCGTTGAAGAACGAATAGGCGAATCCCAAGATGATGGAAAATGTGAGCGTTACCGGCCACAGCAACAGCGGAATCACCATGATGCCAGTAACGCACAACGAGGCCGCGAATAGCAGCATGCGACGAGGAAAGCGATCTGCCAACTGACCGCCCAGCAGATTTCCGATTAAATTTCCGACTGCGACCAACATCAACACCCACGCCAAATGGGAAAATGACAGCGCGTAGTTTTGTTGAAAAAAGGTCGCCAGATAAATCGCGATGGCGGCGAAGCACACGCGTTCCATGGCGCCTGCGCCGAGCAACACCATGAGTTCAGGCCGCAGAATACTTTTGAAGGAAATATGCTCGCGACCAGCGGCCATGTGCCGCTTTAGATCCGGCGGTATAAACCAAATCAGGCTTAACATCGAAATCACGGCAAGCGCCGCGTGGACGCGAAACGCGCCGCGCCAACCGGCGAACGACCCGATGTAGGTCAATATCGGCACACCCAGCACCATGGAAATCGATTGCCCCGTTATCACCCAGCCCAGCGCGCGGCCGCGCAGCTTGGCGGGAACGTGATCGGACACACAAGCGAATACCGCACCCAAAAATCCGCCGCCGGCAAAACCGGCGACCACATGCCACAACGTCGCGGCCCAATAACTTTCGGCAAAAGAAAACCCCACCCGGGTCAGCGCCAGGGCCAACATTGAACCGATAAGAATGGACTTACGTCCCACTCGGTCGGATAGGCTTCCGGCGATCCATGAGGACGCACCCCAAGCCAGAGCGCCGAAGGAAATGAGATGGGCAATGGCCGCCAGGTCGCGATCGACATCGTTGCCGATCACTTGCAGAAATGGTGCGAGTGAATTGCCCGACGTGGTGACGATGAACGTGCCGGCGCAACACACTACGAGCATGGCAACCAGTCGAGCAGTCGTCAGTGTCGCTGCGTTTGCTTGATCAGGGAAAATCGGTGAATCCTACTTCGATTGGTAGCGCAGAGTGTACGCGTAGACCAGCCTATTTTATAGGAAAAAACTTGCGTCGGGCTGGGAGCCGCAGCCCGCTTGGGCTCCAGCACATGATGCCCTAAGCGCCGCGCGGGTCATGCCTTTGCGGGCAGGTGCCGGGTTGATTTCGTGGCTAGAATTCCGTCCATTCTTCATTGCCTTGAACAGGCCGCGCCTCGGTTTGCCGCTTGCTCGTTTGCGCCCGGGGCACAGGCAACGTCACGGCGCGTTTGGGGGAACTTGGGGCGCCAGGTGTCGGACCGGATCGCTGACCCACGTTAAATCGCCCAACGGTCGTCATCAGGATGCTCGCCTGACCTCTGAGGGATTCCGTTGCGGCGCTCGCCTGTTCCACCATGGCCGCATTTTGTTGATTTGCGTCGTCCATCTCCAATACGCCGCGGTTTACTTGGGCGATACCTTCGCTTTGTACACGCGAGGCACTGGCAATTCCATTCATTAAACTGGCCAAGCGCTGTATCCCGACTAGGGATTCTTGAATCGTTTTCAACGTCTCGTCAACGGAAACCACCCCTGCGGAAACTTTTTCCCGCGTCTGCACCACCAAACCCTTGATCTGCTTCGCAGCGTTGGCGGAATGATGTGCCAAGTTACGCACTTCCGCGGCAACCACGGCGAAACCACGCCCTTGTTCGCCGGCACGTGCGGCTTCGACTGCGGCATTTAATGCAAGGATGTTAGTTTGAAATGCGATGTTATCCATCAACGAAATAATGTCACCGATCTGGGTGGCGCTGGTTTCGATCTCGGCCATGGTCGCCGCGACATTTTTCATCGCCGCCCGGCCCGATTCAGCCACTCGGGCGGAATCTTGCGTGAGGTTATTCGCGTCGCTCGCCGATTCCGCATTGCGCTGCACCGCAGCCGTTAATTCTTCCAGGCTGGCTGAGGTCTGTTCAAGTGTCGAGGCTTGCGACTCGGTGCGCTGCGACAGATTCTCGTTGCCATCAGCGATTTGATTGGCCGCGAGGTAAATCTGATCCGCCGCTCGGTTGATTTCCAGCGTCAGCGTCGCCAGGCGTTGTTGGGTTTCTTTGAGACTCATCGTGAGTGACCCGATTTCATCTTTGGCGCGGGTTTCGATTTTCCCCGTTAAGTCGCCCCCGGCGACGCGCTTCAGGGCTTTCATGAGAAACGCAATGCCCGACTTAACGGCGTAGTAAAACGCGAAGAAAAAATACAACGCCAGCGCGAGGCAAACAAATGCCACGGCCTGGATGAGTCTATTTTGGGTGCGGTATTGTTGAATGCGCTCGGTCAGCAGCGTCTCGAGTAACGGCATGGATTTATCGGCAAAACCATAGAGACTATCGAGTGCCTCGGTTCCCGACTTAAAATAAACGTCCGCGGTCATGACCGTTAGACCGCCGGGGCTTAAAACCAAACGGATATCGCCCAAAAATTCCGACACATTGCTTAACGCGACTTGATAATTCCCAAGACCGGATTTAGTGTCCAGCGATTCGCCGATGGCAGCGTCGACGTCGGCTTTGAAGCCTCGGAAATGATCGCTTGCCACCGCCTCGAGAACCGATATTCTCACCCGATCATCCGCCATCAATTCGCCGCGCATGATCACGTTGATTCCGACCCCTCGGGCGAGCGCCAGACGTTCCGACAAGCTCGGTACCTTTGACGTGATGATACTCATCAAGTGGTAGGACGCTAGATCGGCGTCTAACAGCAGGTTGGACTTTAAGGTGACGTAATCGATCAAACCATGAATATTCGCAACTACGGCAATGTGTTCCTGAAACACGCCTTCCGAGTCGGGCGAAACGTCGGATTGCACGACGGCCTTAAGTTTTTCCGTGATCAAACGCCAGCGCGGCGCAGAGCCATATCTGGCGCCTAGTTCTTCTTCGACGCGGTCGATTTCCTGCACAACGGAACGAATTTTCTCTTGAACTTGGCTGCGAAATTGTTTCAGCTCAGGATTGCCTTTGGCAATCACGTAGGTTGCACCACGATGATCCTGCGCGAGCCGGCTCAACTTTAAGAGCGGTTTGATATAGCGCAAACCATCGCGCTCGGCCAGCACAACGTTAACCCGACTGGCCACTTCCGATAAATATAGAGTTCCGGTGTACGCAAGCGGCAGAAGCATGAAAAAGCTGACTAACAAAAATTTGCGCACGAGCGATAGGCGGCGCATTAACAGCACACCGGGTGCGAGAAACGATTTCATAGTCAATCTCGTTTTTATATTAATAAATTAATCCATTATATTGATTGTTTTATATTTTTAGAATATCACTTAATCGCTTCAGGCATATTGCTTACGTCATGAATGCGCCACATGTGGCCAATCCGCAAATTGATCGGCCTATCGCGTAATAGTCTGACTTACGGGAGAGCTAAAAAATCAATAGGTTCTTGGCAGGCCCAGCACGTGCTCGGCGACGTAAGCGAGAATCAGGTTGGTTGAGATCGGCGCAACTTGATAGAGCCGGGTTTCGCGAAACTTGCGTTCGACATCATATTCGGCAGCGAAACCGAAACCGCCATGGGTTTGCAGGCAAACGTTCGCCGCTTCCCACGAAGCATCGGCGGCGAGGAGTTTCGCCATATTCGCTTCCGCGCCACAGGGCTCGCCCGCATCAAACATTTCTGCCGCTTTGAAACGCATCAGGTTTGCCGCTTCGACATTGACGTGGGCACGCGCGATGGGGAATGCCACGCCTTGGTTTTGGCCGATCGGCCGGTCGAACACGACACGATCCTTGGCATAGCGCGTGGCCTTGTCGATGAACCAATGGCCGTCGCCGACACACTCCGCCGCGATCAAAATACGCTCGGCGTTCATGCCGTCGAGGATGTAGCGAAAGCCCCTGCCCTCTTCGCCGATCAAATTGTCGGCCGGCACTGCGAAATTGTCGAAGAACACTTCGTTGGTTTCGTGGTTAGGCATATTGCGAATCGGCTTGAGCGTCATGCCGTTTTTTTCAGCGTCTTTGAGTTCCACCAAAAATACCGACAAGCCTTCGGATTTTTTCTTCACCTCGGCGAGCGGCGTGGTGCGCGCCAGTAGCAACATCAGATCGGAATGTTGCACCCGTGAGGTCCAAACTTTTTGGCCGTTGACGACGTAGCGATCGCCTTTTTTTACCGCCGTGGTCTTGAGTTTAGTCGTGTCGGAACCGGTGCTCGGCTCGGTGACGGCGAAGGATTGCAAGCGCAGTTCACCCTTCGCGACGCGCGGCAGGTAACGCTGCTTTTGCTCAGCCGAACCGTGGCGCAATAGCGTGCCCATGACGTACATCTGCGCATGACAAGCGCCGGAATTGGCGCCGGAACGGTTCACCTCTTCGAGAATAATCGACGCCTCGGTAATGCCCAACCCGGAACCGCCATATTGTTCCGGAATCAGCGCCGATAACCAGCCCGCCTCGGTCAGCGCCGTTACAAACACCTCGGGATAGGCGCGCGCCTCGTCAAGTTTTTGCCAATAGTCGGAGGTGAAATTCGCGCACAGCGAACGAACGCCGCGCCGTAATTCGTCGTGTTCGGGATGGGAAGATTGCAAAGCCATGAATGCCGCCCGAAAAATATGAGTGTAACCGAGGCCTCTCGGCCTCGCGGAAAATTTGTTTGGGACTTTCTATGATTATCAGATGTCATCCTGAGCGCAGCGAAGGATCTGCTTTATCC
>JANNMV010000173.1:0-6237 GCA_031398205.1 Pseudomonadota bacterium
CCTGTTTCTCTTGAACGCTCGCGCCGCGTCCCGCAACAAGCGCTTTGACCGGTTCGATGGCAACGATGGGAGCATGATATGGCTGGTGGTATTCCAAGCGCGGCGAAAACCACGCCAGCCAACCGGCAATAAGCGCCAGGCCCAGCGCGGCAAACGCGCGGCGCGTGATGGCGATGGTAAATAGTTTATTCGGATGTAACTTCTGCAGCGTCATAACCGCGCGGCGAATTTGCAGGTCGATCAGTGGCAATGCTTCGCCCTGGCGAGCGAACCAATAGGCGGTCTTGAGTTCGTCTTTAAGGTCGGCGCAGGCGTCGGTTGCGGCGGCGGCTTGTGCCAGTGTGATGCGGCGCGCACCGCGAACGGCGAAAAATCCAATGCTGCCGATGAACAATAAAACCAGCAGTGCTTTCAGCGCGCTCGTCACCGCGAGTGCGGGAATCAAGGTGGCGAGGATTTGATAGACTAGGAGCGTGCTTGCTAATGCGCAAGCCGCCCACGTCAACTCGCGCAACGCCGCGCGCAGGCGCATGCGGCGCGCGATCAAGGTCAGCGAGGAGATGAGTGCATCGCGGTATTGCATAACGCTGGCAATCGTAACATAACGGGATTCTGAGCCACCGCGCAAACGAGGAGCGAAAAATGAATACGTCGATACCGGGATGCAGATTGATCGCAGCGCTCTGGCTTGCGTTCGCCTGCGCGCTCACCGCCCATTCTGCCGACCAACCCAATATCGTATATATACTCGCCGACGATCTAGGCTACAACGACCTCGGCTTTCAAGGCGGCAAGATCGCGACGCCGAATCTCGACAAGCTCGCCGCGAGCGGCGTGACGCTCAACAGCTTTTACGTACAGCCGTTTTCCTCACAAACACGCGCGGCGCTGTTGACCGGACGCTACCCGATGCGCTACGGCTTGCAAACGATGTCGATTGTTCCTGCGAGCCAGTTTGGACTGCCGACGGAAGAACGCACCTTGGCGCAGGCACTGAAACAGGCGGGCTATAAAACCGCGTTCATCGGCAAGTGGCAACTCGGTCACGCCAAGGCGGAATTTTGGCCGACCAAACGCGGCTTCGATTATTTCTACGGCACCCTATCCGGCGAGGTGCATGATCAAATCAAAAAATCCGCCAAGAGTGACTGGCGCCGTAATGATCAAGCGCTGAAAGACGAGGGCGTTGTCACGCAGCTACTCGCCAAAGACGCCGTGCATCTGATCAGTAAACAAGATGCCGCGACACCGCTGTTCTTGCTGCTTGCGTTGACTTCGCCGGGCGCCGATGCCAGCGCGCAGACCGGGCGCGGCTATGCCGCCGGGGTGAGCGCACTCGACGACGCCGTCGGCCAAGTAATCGGCGCGCTGGAGAAAAAGAATATGCTGAATAACACGCTAATCATTTTTCATAGCGACAACGGCGGCGCCGTGCCAACGAAATTCCCCAGCGGCGACAACGATGTGAAAAAGTCCGGCGCGGACAACGGCATCTATCGCGAAGGCAGGGGCAGCCTGTACGAAGGCGGTGTGCGTGTGGTGGCGCTCGCGGCATGGCCGGAAAAAATCAAAGCCAAGTCCGTCGTGACGCGCCTGTTGCACGTAACCGACCTCTACACAACGCTATTAAATGTTGCGAACGCGAAACTCGATCAAGCAAAAAAACCCGACGGATTGGATGTGTGGAAAACGCTGACCGAAGAGCAATTGAGCCCTCGTGAAGCCATCTTACTCAACGTTGAGCCTTTCCGTGGCGCAATCCGTGTAGGCGAGTGGAAGCTGATCGTGCGCGCGACATTGCCGAGCAAGCTGGAGCTATTCGACATCGCCAATGACCCGGAAGAATCGCAAAACCAAGCGGATGCTTATCCGGATCGCGTGAAAAGTTTACTCCAGCAACTCAACGAATACGCCTATGAAATGGCCACACCCATGTACCTGGAAGAAGTCGGTCAGAACAAAGGCGGCGCGGTTCCGATCCACTGGGGAGATAACCCAGTGCGCCGGTAAGGTGGATGAACGATCGCGCCACTCGCGAGGAGTAATTTTTGCTGGCGTGATTTTTTGGCTTCAGTGATGCCTTTGCGCAATAAACGGAAAACGCATCGGGCTGCGAGGCAGTATCCATGCGGCTCTCAAGCCATGATCAGCTAGAAGCCAAGGTGGATAAGGCGCGCGGCACGGCCCTACCCTTTGCCACGAGCCAGTATCCAGGGGCTGGCCTATGGCCATGCATAGCTCCGGGCACTTTTTGCCATCAGCCGCACCGGTTCTGCCTCCTGGCGTGGCGTTGTTAGACACCATTACCAGCTTCCTGTTTTCGGGTAAGCTTGGGGCATGACGGTGCATATTTTCATCGCGACGTCCTCGCGCAAAATTTAATCGGCGAACACGACATCGCAAACAAACTGGAATGACCCCATGAAAAATTTATTTTCGCTCGCCGGCCGCACCGCCCTCGTGACTGGCGGCTCGCGCGGCATCGGCAAAATGATCGCGACTGGTTTTATCGAGTACGGTGCGAAGGTTTACATTTCCGCGCGCAAGGCGGACGAATGCAATGCCACGGCCGCAGAACTGTCGGCGGCTGGCGGCGCCTGCATCTCGCTACCGCAGGATATTTCCACCGTTGCGGGTTGTCGCGCGTTGGCCGACGAAATCAAGCGACGCGAACCGCATCTGGATATTTTGGTGAATAACGCCGGCGCGGCATGGGCCGAGCCGTTTGACGAATTTCCCGAACAAGGATGGGATAAGGTGATGAACCTCAACGTCAAATCGCCGTTCTTTCTCCTGCAAGCATTGCACGGCGCGCTCAAGGCCGCCGCGAGCGACGACCGCCCCGCCAAGGTCATCAACATCGCATCCATCGACGGCATACGGCTCAACCCGCTGGAGACCTATTCGTATCACGCGTCGAAATCGGCGTTGATTTATTTAACGCGTCGCCTCGCCGCGAAATTGGTTCAAGAACGCATCGTCGTCAACGCCATCGCGCCCGGACCATTCGCCTCGCAAATGAATCGCGCCGCACTCGATCACGCCGACATCGTCGCCGCGCGAACGCCGATGGGCCGCATCGGCCGCGACGAAGATATGGCCGGCGCCGCGATTTATCTCGCCTCCCGTGCCGGCGATTACGTCGTAGGCGAAACTATCGCTGTCGATGGTGGGATTGCTTACGCGAGTCTCAACGATGGGCCGAGTTGATGCTCTTAAATTGCTGGTTCATGTGATCTAGAGAAGTAAATTTTCTGGCAATGCAGTGCCTGAAGAACCGCATGGACACTTGGCCTTGGCCCTATACTCAAAGCCCACGTAGGGTGGATCAAGCGAAGCGGATCCACCATCAAAAAAATCACTCCAACTCCATCCCAAGAATCGAATCCGGCGCGGAAGAACCCCAAGCCAAATCATACCAACCCTTCCCCACCGCATTTTCAAACGACGAAAATTTCCAATCCCTTACACGCGCGATATATCCATGCTTCACCGGATTGAAAAAAAGATAATCCATATGCCGGCGCCAGTCATTCTCGTCGCGAATTTGATGCTCCCAAAATCGGCGCTGCCAAAGAAATTTTTCGTTGCGATTGGAATGCGCAGTGATTGCGCCGCGAGAAACGAAATGTTTGATCAATCGCCAACGCGTAGAAAAATCATTATCGGTTTCAGGCAATCGCCAAATGCAATGCAGATGATCGGGAAGTACAACAATCGCATCAACACGAAATGGCCGGGTCGTAGCCACGTGACGAAACGCTTCTCGCAAGCGTTCGTAAATGTCCGGCTGAGTAAGCCAAGGCCGCCGATCACAAGTAACGACGGTGAAAAAATAACACCCACCGCGTTGATAAGCTCGTCGATAGTCGCTCATGGTGCGAGGATTATAAGGTAGGGTGGATCAAGGCGTGGCATGAATACAAATGCTGCAACCAGCGAAGCGCCGGATCCACCAGTTTTTCAATTGATGGTGGATCCGCTACTGGTAGCAGCATTTGTATCTGTGCCACGCTTGATCCACTCCGGATGATTCCGAAAATGAAACGCAGCGAGACCCGCATCAATACTAGCTCACAGGCCATCATTTGCCAGGCGCCGCGCTAAATTTGCCGTGCAGCCAAGACAATCCAACAAACGTAATGTAGGGTGGATCAAGGCGCGAAGCGCCGGATCCACCAGCTTTCAATTGATGGTGGATCCACTACGCTTGATCCACCCTACCTGATCTACGGTAACATTGGTCGCATTGCGGCCAAGCGTCGCCGTTCCTTTCTATTTGGACGATGCGCCGGCTGGAAATTCTTCGCGGAGGTGGATTTCGAGCCCACCACAATCTCAACATTCTCAAACGAAAACTGAGATGCTTCTCTTTCGATATCGGGGCTCCCTTGAAGCCGCCCGATTAGATTCTCTGTCTCAGAAGATCGAAACAACTGTGTGTCACGGACCAAACGGCGAGCGTCAGTTAACTTTCGTTCAATCGCAGATGATAAGTTGAAGAGATGGTTTAGCTCATTCCATGATAGTTCTTGAGGGATATTGGATTCAAAGATTTCATCCAAGTCTCGTTTGAGATCATTGATAAGAATCAGAACATTCTCACGAAGGGCGCGTATTCCCCTGATAGCACCTAGTCTTTCAGAAATAATTTTGGATTGACGGGTTTCGCTGCCATCTTCTTGTTTCTCGATTTCTATTTCGGTCTTCGAGTGAAAGACTTGATACTCAATTCCATTTTGTGGAGCGCTAAGCAGACTCCAAATCGCCGGAAAGTTATGAGAAAAACCTCGTTTGCACGGGATGAAGTCTTGTGCAATTTCGCGAAGTTCATCGCATTGCCGAAGTTGCTCGGCCGCATTGGCTTTTGCAATTGTAAGGGTCGATAGCAATTGCGGCCTAGCAATCTCTTGCTGATAACGGTTTAATCCGATGTCGAAACTACTACCGATCCACTTCCGCGCACAAACGTGTCCCACATTACCGATTGCGCCAGATTCAAATACACAAACATAACCATCCTTGTGCCATTTGTGACAGCGAGTCAAAGCACATTGATATTCTTCGTGAAATGTATAGTGCGAGAGAACCTCGACGAATTTGTCCGCACTAAGATCGATGTCTGGAGAATAACCAGGAATTGCTTTTAACTGAACAGGTGAACTTACCAATACATTTTGAAAAAGTTGTCGAGCACTCATTATTTACATCCTAGAATTAAAAGAGGCACGATCGTTCCTCTAGTTTTCAATCCCAACTCAAAGCCCCACCCGTCTGATATTCAATCACCCGCGTCTCAAAAAAGTTTTTCTCTTTTTTCAGATCGATCAATTCGCTCATCCATGGGAACGGGTTGTTTGCGCCTGGGTAGAGTAAGTCGATGCCGATTTGTTGGCAGCGGCGGTTGGCGATGAAGCGTAGGTATTCTTTAAACATTGGTGCGTTGAGGCCGAGCACGCCGCGCGGCATGGTGTCTTCGGCGTAGCGGTATTCGAGTTCGACGCCTTTCTGCATCAGGGCGCTGATTTCGTCGCGGAACTCTTTAGTCCACAGATGCGGGTTTTCCATCTTAATGGTGTTGACTAAGTCGACGCCGAAGCTGCAATGCATGCTTTCGTCGCGCAGGATGTATTGGTACTGTTCCGCAGCGCCGGTCATTTTGTTTTGCCGACCGAGAGCGAGGATTTGCACGAAGCCGACGTAGAAGAACAGGCCTTCCATGATGCAGGAAAAGACGATCAGGCTTTTCAGCAATTTCTGATCGTTTTCCGCTGTGCCGGTCTTGAAATGCGGATCGGTCAGCGTATTGATGAACGGGATCAGGAATTCGTCTTTATCGCGGATGCTGGCGACTTCGTGATAGGCATTAAAAATCTCCGCTTCGTTCAGTCCTAAACTTTCGACGATGTATTGATAGGCGTGGGTGTGGATCGCTTCTTCAAACGCTTGGCGCAGCAAATATTGGCGGCACTCGGGCGCGGAAATGTGGCGGTACGTTCCGAGCACGATGTTGTTTGCCGCGAGCGAATCGGCGGTGACGAAGAAGCCGAGATTGCGTTTGACCACAAGGCGCTCGTCCTCGGTCAAACCATCGGCACTTTTCCACAGTTGAATGTCGCGCTGCATGTTGATTTCTTGCGGCATCCAATGATTGGCGCAGCCGGAAAGATATTTCTCCCAAGCCCATTTGTATTTGAATGGGACGAGTTGATTGACGTCCGCCGAGCCGTTGATGAC
>JANNMV010000283.1:0-3707 GCA_031398205.1 Pseudomonadota bacterium
TACCTTATTCATTATTCCCATCGCGTTACTGATCGGTTTGTGTTTCGCCAGCATGGGCATGATGATCACCGCGCTGGCGCCGAATTACGATTTCTTCATGTATTATTTTTCGCTGTGGATTACGCCGATGACCTTACTGTGTGGCGTGTTCTATCCGGTCGCGCAGTTGCCTGTGGCTTTACAAAACCTCGCGCAGTTTTTGCCGCTCACCCATGCCGTCGATCTCGTACGACCGTTACTCGCAAATAAGATTCCGACGAATGTGTTGGGGCATATCGCCGTGCTGCTTATTTACGGCGTGGTGTCGTACTATGTCGCGATGGTGTTGATACGTCGACGTTTGCTAAAGTAGCTTCGACCATGATCAACGCAGCCACGATTGCTATCACCGTGGCCCCAGGCCAGCCCCTCATTCCCGCGAAAGCGGGAATCCAGTGTCTTTCGAAAAAGCAAAATCATGCTTTGGATTAAAGCCCTACACATCAGCTTCATGGTCACCTGGTTCGCCGGCCTGTTTTATCTGCCGCGACTGTTCGTCTATCACGCCATGTCGAACGACGCTATCAGCATCGAACGTTTCAAAATCATGGAACGCAAACTCTACTTCGGCATCATGACCCCCGGCGCCGTGCTCACCCTCGTGTTCGGCCTGTGGCTCTGGCTCGGCTACGGCATCACTGGCGGTTGGATGCACGCGAAGTTATTTCTCGTGTTGATTCTCGTGATCTACCACCTTTATTGCGGCAAACTGCTGAACGATTTCAAGCACGGCCGCAATCGATTTAGCCATGTGTTCTACCGCTGGTTCAACGAATTTCCGGTATTGATTTTATTCGCCGTGATTATCTTGGTGGTGGTGAAACCATTTTAGGCATTGACCTGGAAGGCGCATGGCCTTAGTCCAGCTCCAGGATGTTGGCTCGCAGGGCATGCCTTGCCAGGCGGCAAGCTGGGTGCGGCCCGTGGCAAAGGCAGCGATGTAGGGTGCATTTATGCACCAGCAAAATCGAACGGTGCATAAATGCCCCCTACTTTTTGTGCTCGTGCTAAATTACGCCGTAACCCATCATCGTTATTCCCCTCATGACGTCCGCATCGAAGACTAAAAAATCTACCCAAGAACGCGGCAAGCTGCGCATCGGCGATCATTGGAACGCGATCACTATCATCGCGCTGTCCCAGAGCAATCCGCTCAAGGCGATTGCGGAAATGGTGGAGAACGCCATCGATGCCAAGGCCAGCACCATCACGATTACCCGCGGGCGCGAGAACAATAAGCATTTTCTCGCCATCAAAGACGATGGCCAAGGCGTGCCGCGCGACGAGCATGGCAAGCCGGACTTTCGTTACGTTGCAACGCACATCGGCGATTCCATCAAGCGCCGGCTGAAGGCCGATGGCGCGAAAGGATTGCAGGGTGAATTCGGCATCGGGCTGTTGAGCTTTTGGACCGTCGGTGACGAGTTGACGATGACTTCGACGGGCGCCGACCAGCGCGGCTATCAGATGATCATGCGCAAAGGCGATCCCGATTATGAGGTGATGCCTAAACGTGCGTTGTTTGCCGAGGGGGGCACGGAGGTGAAAATCGCGCCGCTGTTGGAGGGCATACGCGCGCTTTCCGGCGAGAAAATTCAATGGTATCTTGCGGCGGAATTGCGCGATCGTATTCGCCAGTCCGGCGTCAAAATTAGCGTTGTCGATAAACTGGCGCGCAAGCAATATGTCGTCGAGCCACGCCAATTCGAAGGCACGCTGCTGCATCAGTTGCCGATCGGGCGCACCGAGCGCGGCGATTTATATGCTGAGCTTTACCTATGCGAACCGGCCGAGAGTAATCAAGTAGGGCTGTTCCGCCACGGCACCCGGGTATTTGAAGATCTGGCGTTGATCGACGATTTCGCGCGGCCGCCGTGGAGCCTGCACTATCTGCAGGGACTGGTCGATGTGCCTTTTGTAAACCTCACGCCCGGTACGCGCAGCGGCCTGATTCACGATAGCGCCTATGCGGCATTGCTCGACGGCATTAAGCCGCTCGAAAACAAACTCAACGATATTATCGAACAGCAACGCCGTGCGGAGGATGAACAAGCAAGCCGGGAATTATTGCGCACCATTCAGCGCGCGTTTCGCGAGGCAATCATGACCTTGCCGATCGAAGAGTACGATTGGTTCGATATTCAATCGCGCTCGCTGCGGCCGACCCCGGGAGATTCCAGCAATACTTCACCGAACGAATCCGCCGAGGGTGACGAGGCCCTTCTGGGTGTCACCGAGCCAGAACCGAAAGAAGAAAAGCAACGGCAGTTTTTTGAGTTTGCCGGACCGCTGTTCAGCGTGATGCTGTCGCCGGCGTCAAGCGTCATTCGCGTCGGCGAGAGTCGCAAGTTTCAAGCGCTGCCGCGCGACCGCTCGCGGCGACGCGTTGAGCACGATCTCGAATTTCAATGGCAAATCACGGAGGGCGGCGGCTCGTTGGACGGCGCCCACAGCCAAGTGGTGAGTTACAGCGCGCCCGAAGAACCGGGCCTGACACGGCTTATTATCACAGTTCGCCAGCGCGACATCGAATGCCAAGCGGAGGCGCTCATCACCGTCACCCACGAATTGTTGGCGCAAATCGGCGTAGCGAATGTTCCCGCTCAGGGTTTGCCGGGCTACACCTTCGAACGCGCCGCAGGCGAATCGTGGCGTTCGCGCTTCGACATCGTGCGCAACGTCATCGTTATCAACAATGGCCCTCGCGATTTCGTTTTTTCCTCACGCACGAAAATGTTGAAGCTGCGCTATTTGATTCGTTTGTACGCGAAGGAATTGGTGTTACGCAATTTCGTCGGCTTGCCCGCCGATCAATTGCTGGAGCGCATGGTCGAACTGTCGCTGCGCACGGAAGAACATTTGTAGGCGCGGGCCGGGGCTGAGCTTGCCAATGGGCGTGCTCGGCAATGTGGGCTTGAACTTTGGCACAGAGGGTCACCCACGAACAAGTCTGTCGGTAGCGCAGCCGTAGTTATTCCATCAACCGCGTCAAGCTAAGGTGATTGCAGGAACGCTGAATCTGTCGGCAAAAAAGAAGGCCACCCAAAGGTGGCCTTCTTTGCGCTTAAAGTAAATTACCCGAAGCTGCGACGCCGTGCGGTATTGCCATCGCGATCCGGCCGCGAACTACTTGGACTTGGTGCGACATTGCCGCGGTTCTCACCCCGGTTGTCGCTCGTTCGAGCCTGTGCGAATCCACTCGGTTTGCTGTGTCCAAATCCGCTGCTGGGTTTGCCATGCCCACGGAACTCCGGTTGCGCGCGACCGCGACCTGCCGAGTGGGGCTTTCGTGCTGGCCGTTCTTCGCGAATCTTCGGTTCGAGGCCGACGATGGTGTCCACTTGCACGGTCTGGCCGGTGTAACGCTCGATATCGCGTACCAGGCGGCGCTCGCTCGGGTTGATCAATGTCACCGCCATCCCGCTGCGTCCGGCGCGACCGGTGCGGCCGATGCGGTGGACGTAGTCTTCCGCTTGGCGCGGCGCATCGAAGTTGATCACATGGCTGATGCCCGCCACGTCGATGCCACGGGCAGCGACATCGGTCGCGACCAATACCTTGGTGCGGCCCTCGCGCAAGCCTTTAAGCGTGCGATTACGTTGGCCTTGGCTCATGTCGCCATGCAGCGCGTTGGCCAAAAAACCTTGTTCGCGCAAGGTATCGGAGAG
>JANNMV010000322.1:0-3421 GCA_031398205.1 Pseudomonadota bacterium
GGGATAAAGGGCAGATCGAGCGTGCCATCGCGGCCATTGCCGAAAACCACCGCGCGTAGTCCGTTGCGGTGTAACATCACCGGAACGGCTTGGTTCTTGTCGGTCAGCAGCGTGACCTCACTGGTGAACGGAAACACTGCCGTGACCTGGCCGAGCACACCATCTGCGCTGATGACCGCTTCGCCGAGTTGGATGTCATCCTTAGCGCCTTTATCGACGATCACCTTGCGCCGAAATGGGTTACGCCCACTATGCAAAATTTCCGCGAGCGTGCTGTTTTCCTGAATTAACGCGCGCGCACCGAGCAATTTGCGCAGGTTTGCTAATTCGCTTTCCATCAAACTCATCCGCTGCAATTCCTCGGATTTCTTCAGAACCGATTGCTTGAGCTCGACATTCTCGCGCTGCAATTTATTTTGCGTGACAAAGAAATCGCCGATGCGGCGAAGAATGTCGCCCGGCGCCAGCGCCGCTTGTTGCAAGGGATAGGTAATTGTCGCAACGGCTGCCCGTGCGAGATCCAGGGCGCGGAAACGTGCGTCGGCAACCATGATTGCCAAGGCCAGCACCGAAAAAAACAACAAACGAACAAAGGGAGAGGGACCGCGGTAGAAAAATTCAGGCTGCTGGGTGACCATACGAAACGGCGGCAGCGCCGATCAGATTCGACATCAAACTACCTAACTAAGCGCAATGTGGCAATCAGTCATTGGTGAAGACGTTGCCCAACCTATCCATTTCTTCTAGGGCCCGTCCCGATCCGCGTACCACGCAGGTCAGTGGATCATCGGCAACAATGACGGGCAAGCCTGTTTCCTCGACAAGTAGGCGATCCAAGTCGCGCAACAACGCACCGCCACCGGTTAGCACCATCCCTTTTTCGGCGATGTCCGCGCCTAATTCCGGCGGCGTTTGTTCGAGCGCTTGCTTAACGGCGCCAACGATGCTGTTGAGGGGGTCGGTAAGTGCTTCTAGAATTTCATTAGACGAAATGGTAAAGCTGCGCGGAATGCCTTCCGCCAGGTTGCGTCCTTTGACTTCCATTTCCTTGACTTCGGAGCCGGGGAACGCGGAACCGATTTCTTTTTTGATCTGTTCCGCCGTCGCTTCGCCGATCAACATGCCGTAGTTGCGTCGGATGTAGTTGATAATCGCTTCATCAAATTTGTCGCCGCCAACGCGAACACTGGAGGCATACACGATCCCACCCAGGGAAATGACACCCACCTCTGTTGTGCCGCCGCCGATGTCGACCACCATCGAGCCGGTCGGCTCCGCCACCGGCAAGCCTGCGCCAATAGCCGCAGCCATGGGCTCTTCGATTAAATAAACTTGGCGCGCACCGGCGCCCAGCGCCGATTCTTTGATTGCTCGCCGTTCTACTTGGGTCGAGCCGCAAGGCACGCAGATGATAATGCGTGGGCTGGGCGCGAGCATGCTGGAGTTGTGCACACGTTTGATGAACTGCTTGAGCATTTGCTCGGTGACGGTGAAATCGGCGATCACGCCATCCTTCATCGGCCGGATCGCGGTGATGTTGCCGGGTGTGCGGCCCAACATCTGCTTTGCCGCAAGGCCTACATCGAGGATCATTTTCTTGCCGTTAGGCCCACCTTCCTGGCGAATCGCCACGACGGAAGGCTCATCCAGTACAATGCCCTTCCCGCGCACGTAAATCAACGTATTGGCCGTGCCAAGGTCGATCGCTAAGTCCGTAGAGAAGAAACCGCGTAGAAAACCGAACATAATTTGGGCGCGCCTGGAAATTCTGAGAAGTTATCGTTGAACGTTATGATACCCTAATGTCTTCAATGAATTAAAGCGCTTAGGCACTATTTTTGAGCATTTTCTTATGAATCTGACCGAGGCAGACATTAAACGCATCGCGCGTTTGGCGCGAATCGCGGTGACGGAGCAGGAAACCCAGACTATTCGCGGTGAGTTGAGCAACATTTTTCAGTTGATAGAAACCATGCAGGCGGTCGATACGAAGGGTATCGTACCTATGTCCCACTCCCAGGACATGGTGCAACGCCTACGCGAAGATCGTGTTACGGAATCCAATCAGCGCGAACTTTTTCAAAGCATTGCACCCCAGGTCGATGCTGGGCTTTATTTGGTTCCTAAAGTTATCGAATAATCATTTTTCTCCCCACGAATTGCCGCTGGCCGGCGTCGGATCATCTGCATTGTTACTCAAAACATGTTGAATCTCAGTTTGAAGCAACTCGCCGCCGCACTGCGCGACCGAACGTTTTCGAGCGTCGAATTGACGCAGTATTTCCTTAACCGCGCCGAAGCACTGAATCCCAAACTCAACGCCTTCGTCACGCTCAATCCTGCGGCAAGCCTTGCGCTGGCGCGTCACGCCGACGCGCGTCTTGCATCGAGCCAGGGCCAAGCATTGACGGGCATCCCGGTTGCCCACAAAGACATTTTCTGCACCAAGGGTTGGCTCACCACGTGTGGCTCGAAGATGCTGCACAACTTCGTCTCACCTTACGACGCCCATGTCATCGAGCAGTTCAACAACGCCGGGGCGGTGACGATCGGCAAGACCAACATGGACGAATTCGCCATGGGATCGTCGAACGAAACTTCACACTTCGGGCCGGTGAAAAATCCTTGGGACGTAACAGCGGTACCCGGCGGCAGCTCCGGCGGTTCAGCGGCGAGCGTCGCGGCCCGCATGGCGCCCGTCGCAACCGGAACGGACACGGGCGGATCGATTCGCCAGCCTGCTGCGCTATGTGGTGTTACCGGTTTGAAGCCGACCTACGGGATCTGCTCGCGCTTCGGCATGATCGCCTTTGCCTCAAGTCTGGATCAAGCCGGGCCCATGGCGCGCAGCGCCGAAGATTGCGCGATTCTGCTCAATGTGATGGCGGGTTTTGATACGCGCGATGCCACCAGTTTAGATCGCCCAAAAGAAGACTACGCACGCGATCTTAGCCAACCCTTGGCGGGGCTGAAGATCGGGCTGCCGCGCGAGTATTTTTCCGCCGGTCTTAGTGCCGAAGTCGGCCAAGCCGTCGCAGAGGCATTGGCCGACTATCGCAGACTTGGCGCAATCACCGTGGAAATTTCCCTGCCAAAGACCGAACTTTCAGTGCCGGTCTACTATGTCCTCGCCCCAGCGGAAGCCTCAAGCAACCTGGCGCGTTTCGACGGCGTGCGTTACGGTTATCGCGCGCCGCAATACGATGGCCTGACGGATATGTACGAAAAAACCCGCGCCCAGGGTTTCGGCACGGAAGTTAAACGCCGCATCATGATCGGTACCTATGTGCTTTCCCATGGTTATTACGACGCCTACTACTTGCAGGCACAAAAAATTCGCCGCATTATCGCCAACGATTTTACCGAGGCGTTTAAACATTGCGATGTCATCATGGGCCCGACGTCGCCGTCGGTGGCCTTT
>JANNMV010000346.1:0-3320 GCA_031398205.1 Pseudomonadota bacterium
ATTCTTTCCACGCCAAACATTCTCACCATCGACAACGAAGAAGCGAAAATAGTGGTCGGTCAAAACGTGCCGTTTATCACCGGCACACAAACGGCGACGACCGGCGGACTCACCAACCCGTTCCAAACTATCGAACGCAAGGATGTCGGCCTGCAACTCAAGGTCAAGCCGACCGTATCGGAAGGTGGCACAGTTAAGCTCACACTGTCGCAGGAAGTATCGAGCCTGGGCGCAAACACCGTCGCCGGTTTTATCACTAACAAGCGCTCGATCGATTCGACCATCTTGGTGGACGATGGGCAGATTATTGTGCTCGGCGGTCTTATTCAGGATGAAGTTCGCGTCAACGTCGACCAAGTACCCGTGCTCGGCAATATTCCGTTTTTTGGTAATTTGTTTAAGTACGAAAAACGCACCCGCGACAAAGTTAATCTGATGGTCTTCATCCGCCCGGTCATTTTGCGCGATACGACGTCGCCGCAGGAGATCACCAACGAACGTTACGATTACATCCGCAACGAGCAAGGCATCACCCAACCGCAACATCGCTGGATTCTCCCCGATATGCCGGTGCCGCAGTTGCCGGCTATCCCGCCCGCGCCGGGCAAGCAATCGAGCGGCGCAAAGTCGTCCACTGCGCCGTTGACAAAAGTGCCGCAAGGCGCGATCGCCACACCACTACTCGATCCGCCGTCGCCGGAAGCGACCGCACCCGAAACGCGCAATCCAACACCCGCTAACCCGCGCCGCGATCCGCTGAAGCCGGTTCAGCCGTGAACACCATCGCCCGGGCCGGCGAACTCGTCAGCCCGCAACCCCTCCCGTTAAGCCATCCCGATCCGCAGGTCTGCCGTCGCCTGCCCTATCACTTCGCTAAAGCCCGCGGCGTCATCGCGGTGCGTCAAGACGGCGCGGTGATTGAGTTGTGGGTGAGAGAGGATTCGGAATCCAGCGCATTGGCGGAAGCGCGACGCATCCTGCGCCAACCGGTGCGGCCGCGGGTGCTCGACAAGGAGCGCTTCGAGCAATCCTTGGCGCAAGTTTATTCGCGTCAAGATAACGAGGCGCAGCAACTCATCGGCGACATGGGCCAAGACATGGACTTGGCCACCCTCGCGCAAGAGTTGCCGCAGATTACCGATCTGCTGGAAGCCGAAGACGATGCGCCGATCATCCGCTTGATCAATGCCTTGCTGACGCAAGCGCTGCGCGAGAATGCCTCGGACATTCACATCGAGCCGTTCGAGAATCGTTCCGTCGTGCGCTTTCGCGTCGACGGCGCGTTGCGCGATGTGCTGGAGCCGCCGCGTGCGCTGCACGCCGCCGTGGTATCGCGCATCAAGATCATGTCGCAGCTCGACATCGCGGAAAAACGTTTGCCGCAGGACGGCCGCATTACGCTGCGCCTGGCGGGACGGCCGGTGGATGTGCGCGTGTCGACCTTACCCACCGGCCACGGCGAGCGCGTGGTATTGCGTTTACTCGACAAACAAGCCGGGCGTTTGCAGCTCGACAAGCTCGGCATGCCGCCCGTCACTCTCAAGCAACTCGATACCCTCATTCATCAGCCCCACGGCATTGTGCTGGTGACGGGGCCGACCGGCTCGGGCAAAACGACCACGCTATACGCCGCGTTGTCGCGCCTCGATTCCGCCACGCTGAATATGATGACAGTGGAAGATCCGATCGAGTACGACCTCGACGGCGTCGGCCAAACTCAAGTCAACCCGCGCATCGAGATGACCTTCGCGCGGGCACTGCGCGCCATTCTGCGGCAAGACCCGGACGTCATTATGATCGGTGAGATTCGCGATCTGGAAACGGCACAAATCGCCGTGCAAGCGAGCCTAACTGGGCACTTGGTAATGGCGACCTTGCACACCAACGATGCGGCAAGCGCCGTCACGCGGCTCATCGACATGGGCATCGAGCCGTTCCTTTTAGCATCGACGTTACTCGGCGTGTTGGCGCAACGCTTGGTTCGCTTGACCTGTAAAGAATGCCGCAAGCCGCACGTGCCCGAGGAAGAAGTGCGCATCGCATTTAACGGCGATCCGGTTCCCGAGGTGGTTTACCGCGCAGTCGGGTGTGCAACCTGCAATTGGACCGGCTATCAAGGCCGTAGCGGTATCTACGAACTCATCACGGTAGACGATGAAATTCGGCAAATGGTGCACGACGCCGCCGCCGAACAAAACATCCGCGAACACGCCTCGCGCAGCGGTATGACCAGCCTACGCCGCGACGGTATGCGCTGGGTAGCCGAAGGCTTGACCAGTTTCGAGGAAATCGTTCGCGTAACTAGGGAAAGCTGAGAGCAAGGATGAAGGCGGAAGGCCGAAGACGGAAGGATGAAGGATGAAGGATGAAAAAAACGATCTTAATCGTCGCACTAAGCGATATTCTCTTGATGTCATCAAATTGTTTGTTTCGCTGCCGAAAAGTGAGGTTGGGAAGGTTTTGGGGCGACAAATGCTAAGGTCAGCTACTTCCGTTGGCGCTCAGTACAGAGAAGCAAACAGAGGAAAATCAATCCCTGATTTCATTAGTAAAATCGAGGGCGCTCTTCAAGAACTTGACGAAACCGCTTACTGGCTCGACCTACTGTCTGAATCCGGCATCGATCAAACGACTGAATTACACAGGTTGCGTAAAGAAACGGACGAGTTGATTTCTATTTTTGTGACCATAGCAAAGTCGGCCAAACAAAGAAAAACGAAGACGCAAACGTCCCAATAGTGCGAGTTAACTTCATCCCTCATCCTTCCGCCTTCATCCTTTGTTTCCAATCCTTCATCCTTTTCACTCCAAATGGCCGGCTTCCGCTACCAAGCCCTAGATAGCACCGGCCGCGTGCATAAAGGCGTGCTGGAGACCGACAGCCAGCGCCAGGTGCGGGCGATGTTGCGCGAACAAGGCTTGACCGCAATCGAGGTGGAAGGCCTGACGCAACAATCGGACGTAGCGGGGAAAATCAGTACGCGCAAAGTATCGCGGCGGCGCCTGTCTATCGCGCAGCTTGCGCTGCTCACGCGCCAATTCGCCACGCTGCTCGGCGCGAGTTTGACGATCGAGCAAACCATGAACGCGTTGATCGAGCAGGCGGACAATCAATTCATCCGCCAAGTGCTGGCCGGCGTGCGCGGTGAAGTGTTGGGGGGCCAAACCTTAGCGCGAGCCATGGGCCAATTTCCGCGCGTATTTCCCGAGTTGTATCGCAGCTTGGTGGAAGCCGGCGAAAAATCCGGGCAGCTTTCGCAAGTGATGTATCGTCTCGCGGATTACACGGAAGAAAAGCAATCGTTGCAACAGAAAACCAC
>JANNMV010000367.1:0-4311 GCA_031398205.1 Pseudomonadota bacterium
ATGATCGCGCCGGGATCGGCGTCTAGCAAGGTTTCCAGGCTGATGCTCGGGGTTAAGATCGGCGCTTCGGCGAATATATTTTTCCCACCACATAGCGACACTACTTCGCTCATCATGTGCGCTGCGTTGACACTAAGCAGCGGATCGTGCCAAATTTCGATGAAGGTCGGAACGATCATTTTGCCGCGGGCGGTTTGCTGGAGTTGACGCAATTGCTCTTCAAAATTCTTCGCAGCGAGTTCCGACACGGCTGACGTTCCCGCCAGCATACCCATGCTTTTCAACAGCGCGGCAATGCCTACCAGGCGGCGCGTTTCCGTGACGTAAACCGGAATTGAAAGGCGACGCAAGCGCTCGACGGCGAACGGGCTGATGTTGCTTTTCCAGGCGAGCACCAAATCCGGTTTGAGCATGACGATGCGTTCGAGATCGAGATTCGAGGCATCGCCCACTTGTGGTAACAATCTCGCCGCTTCGGGAAAATCGCTGTAGGCACTGACGGCAATCAATTTTTCGCCGGCGCCGGCAGCAAAGACCAATTCCGTTAAATGCGGCGCGAGGGAGATGACGCGCTGCGCCGCTCGCTGAATTTTTATTTCATGGCCATCATCACCAAGCGCCAACCGCGGTGCGGCCTCCAGGGCATGCCCTGCCGGAACCGGGTAGCCATAGGCTAGCCACTGGCCTAGGGCCAGCCAAGCACAGCAAAGGCCCCAGGCAAGGTGTTTAAAGAAATTATTGTTGCGCGTGATTGCGTTACGCGTCTAGCTCGCGAGCGCGAGGCGGCGCGCGCGAACGGCCGCGGCGAGCGTTTGCAGCATCGCCGCGCTGTCGTCCCAGCCGATGCACGCATCGGTGATGCTCTGGCCGTAAACGAGTTCTTTACCGGGCACAAGATCTTGGCGACCGGGATTTAAATGACTCTCGACCATGACGCCGAAAATGCGATCGTCGCCGCTGCCGATTTGCGTCGCGATATCATCGGCAACGACCACCTGGCGCGCATGGTCCTTCGAGCTGTTGGCGTGGCTCATGTCGATCATTACCCGTGCCGCAAGGCCGGCTTTGCCGAGTTCCTGAGCGGCCGCCGCGACGCTGGCCGCGTCATAATTCGGTTGTTTGCCGCCGCGTAAAATGATGTGGGTATCTTCATTGCCGGTGGTCGATACAATGGCGGAATGACCGGCTTTTGTGACCGATAGAAAATGATGGGCCCCCTGCGATGCTCGAATGGCGTCGACGGCGATTTTGAGATTGCCGTCCGTGCCGTTTTTGAATCCGACGGGGCACGACAATCCAGACGCCAATTCGCGATGCACTTGGCTCTCGGTGGTGCGCGCGCCAATGGCGCCCCAACTGATGAGGTCGGCGACGTATTGCGGGGTAATTATGTCAAGGTATTCGGTCGCGGCAGGCATGCCCTGTTCGTTTAATTCGAGCAGCAGTCGGCGCGCCGTGCGCAGACCTTTATTGATCTGGAAGCTGCCATCCAGATCCGGATCGTTAATCAATCCTTTCCAACCCACCGTGGTGCGGGGCTTTTCAAAATAAACACGCATGACGATTAACAGATCTTTTTCCAGAGCACGTTTTTGCTCAAGCAATCTCACCGAATATTCCTGTGCAGCCGTCACGTCATGAATCGAACAAGGCCCGATGACAACGAGTAGCCGATCATCGGCGCCGTGCAGAATACGATGGATTGCTTGGCGCGCCTCAAAGGTGGTCTCGGCGGCATTCGGCGACAACGGAAATTCGCGCAGAATATGGCCCGGCGGCGAAAGCTCCTTGATTTCTTTGATACGTAGGTCATCGGTATTGTATTTTTTAACTGGATCGTTCATGAGCATGGCTACCTAGGTCGTCGTCTTGCGGCGCGAAATGAATAGATTAAAGCGGGATTATATGATGCTTCGCGGCACCGCCCAACGGGCAGCGCGCGAACTACTGGTTCTTTTCGAGCTTGAGCGCCGCCGAATTCATGCAATAACGCAGTCCGGTCGGCGCGGGGCCGTCTTCGAACACGTGGCCCAAATGCGCATCACAGCGGCTACATAACACTTCCGTGCGGCGCATGAAAAAACTGTTGTCCTCATGTTCCGTGACAACATCCGGCGCAAGCGGCTGCCAATAGCTCGGCCAACCGGTGCCGGAATCGAATTTAGTGTCGGAACTAAACAACGGATTGCCGCAGCAAATACAGGTGTACGTTCCGGGCGCTTTGCTGTCGTGATAGTCACCACTGAAGGCGGCCTCGGTGCCATGTTTACGCGTAACTTTATACTGAATTGGCGTCAACTGCGCCGCCCATTCTGTGTCGGATTTGATGACTTTGTCGGCCATGAGGAATACCGGATAGGGACGAGGGGTAGAGACTTTGGATAAAAGTTTAAGCGCGGCGCATGGAGTCAAAAAAGTCGTTGTTGTTCTTGGTCGCCTTAACCTTATCGAGAAGAAATTCCATCGCTTCCAGATCGTCCATCGGGTAGAGTAATTTACGCAATACCCAAATCTTTTGCAGGATCTCTTTTTCGATCAGCAATTCTTCGCGCCGCGTGCCGGAGCGGTTGACATTGATAGCCGGATAAATACGTTTTTCCGCCATGCGCCGGTCGATATGAATTTCCATATTGCCGGTGCCTTTGAATTCTTCGTAGATCACATCGTCCATGCGCGAGCCGGTTTCAATCAGCGCGGTGGCGATAATGGTGAGCGAGCCGCCCTCTTCAATATTGCGCGCGGCGCCGAAAAATCGCTTGGGCCGCTGTAATGCATTGGCGTCGACACCGCCGGTCAACACCTTGCCGGAAGCGGGCACGACGGTGTTGTAGGCACGCGCTAAACGCGTAATTGAGTCGAGCAGAATGACCACATCTTTTTTGTGTTCGATTAAACGCTTGGCTTTTTCGATCACCATTTCCGCCACTTGCACATGACGCGTCGCCTGTTCGTCGAACGTCGAGGCAATGACTTCACCTTTCACCGTGCGACTCATCTCGGTGACCTCCTCCGGGCGCTCGTCGATCAGCAGCACCATGAGGTGAACTTCCGGATGATTGGCCGTGATGGAATGGGCAATGTGTTGCAGCATTACGGTCTTACCGGCTTTCGGCGGCGAAACGAGCAAGCCGCGATGGCCTATTACGATCGGCGCGATGATGTCGATAATACGGCCGTTGAAGTATTCCTCGGACTTGATATCGCGTTCCAGCTTAAGCGGTTCAGTGGGGTGTAGTGGCGTTAAATTCTCAAAAAGAATTTTACCTTTCGAGACTTCCGGCGCCTCACCGTTGACGGTATCGACTTTGACTAACGCGAAATAGCGCTCGCCATCTTTCGGAATGCGAATCTCACCTTCAATCGAATCGCCCGTATGAAGATTAAAGCGGCGAATCTGCGATGGGCTGACGTAAATATCGTCCGGGCTGGCGAGATAGGAGGTATCGGGCGAGCGCAAAAATCCGAAGCCATCTTGCAGCACCTCCAGCGTGCCCTCGCCAAAAATGCTCTCGCCACGCTTCGCCTGGTTTTTCAGTAGCGCGAAAATGAGCTCTTGTTTACGGAGGCGATTGGCGCCGTCGATTTGATTCTCGACGGCCATGTTGACCAACTCGGTCACATGGTGGGTTTTTAAATCTGATAGGTGCATGCGATTTAACCGCTTATCGGTTCAAAAGGGAACAAATTGGGGAAAGAGAACAGGAACCAGACAGACGTGCCGTCTGCCTGATGCCTGCAGACCTGCTTTGAATCAGGACAATACTGAGTTTAGATGCTGCTGTCAATAAAGGCAGAAAGCTGCGACTTTGACAACGCGCCAACCTTCTGTGCTTCCACGCTGCCGTTCTTGAACAACATCAACGTCGGAATACCGCGCACGCCGAATTTACGCGGCGTATCTTGGTTCTCGTCGATATTGAGTTTCATTACTTTGATCTTGCCGGCATATTCTTTCGCCACTTCGTCCAGAATCGGCGCGATGCTCTTGCACGGTCCGCACCACTCGGCCCAATAATCCACCAACACGGGCGTGTCGGAATTCAATACGTCGGCCTGAAAACTGTCGTCGGTTACTTGGTGAATATGTTCGTTCATGGGGACTTCCTTGGGAATTGAAAAAATGACACCGAATCGCTAAGTTACTGTTATTCGGTTTACTGATGATCTTAGATTGAGGCAATGCTAACGAATTTCAAGTCGATTGGGAAGCGCGTAATTTACTGCATGTTTAGTCTCAAAAATAGTGCCTGGAGAGCGGCATGGATATTGGCTCTGGCCCTAGGCCACCCGGTCAGCCATGGCATCGCGAGC
>JANNMV010000402.1:0-4151 GCA_031398205.1 Pseudomonadota bacterium
ACTCGCCTTATCCGAGTCACGATCCAACCCGATTGCCAGGAAGCTATCCCGACACAACCCCGTCCTTGCTGAAACCTCAGCCGCTGTCAAAATGGTTCATCTATACCAAAATTACTTAAACGAACAGTATTGAGACTTGACCCAATACTGTTCGGTTAGCCGTTCGGGCTGAGCTTGTCGAAGCCCATTCACCCTTCGACAGGCTCAGGGTGAACGAGCTTAAGCGAACAGCATTGAGACTTGACCCCGTCGTTTGACCCCGTCGTTTGACCCCGTCGTTTCGGGGAAACGACCCCAAAGAGATTGAAGTTGATTTGCGATCAGCATCGATACCACCTCACGCAGCGCAATTTCGATTAGTAACCGTAGCTGGCCGTGACGAGCGCCGATGATGGGTTTCGCTGCGCTTTACCCATCCTACTTGTTACTGGCTACGCGGTTGATTGAGCCAACGTTGCACCGATGGCCTCTGCCATTGGTGGCGCGCGTAACGAGCGAGTTTCTCCGGCACCGAATCGCGGTTCAATACCAAGCGATTTAACATCAGCGCAAGATCCGTATCGGCGATGCACCACTGGCCGAACAAATTCGAGTTGCCGTCTTCGATTAATTGATCGGCTGCGGTGAATAATTTCTCGGCGGATGAGCGCGCCGCGTCCGACAGCGGCGAATCGCTGGGTTTAAAGAAAATGACCGCCGTCGAACGTTCCTCGCGAAGCGGCATGAAATCGCTGCGTATCCAGGCCTGAATTTGTCGTGCGCGTGCCCGTTCCCGCACTTCGATCGGATAGACATTGGCATATTTGGGCGCTGGAAACACCTCCTCCAAATATTCCGAAATCGCGGAGGACTCTGATAAATCAAAATCGCCATGGCTTAACATCGGGACTCGACGGGTCAACGACGAACGCGAATAGGTTGGATTGAAATGCTCGTTCTCCTCGAGATTGAGGGTTTCGATGTTAAATGGAACCGCCTTCTCCGACAGCGTCACAAACGCCGACATTGCATAGGGGCTGGCAAACGTGGAATCCACGTACAGCGTCAGAATAGAATCAGTCATCGTTTCCTTCCTCCCTAAAACTTAACACCCGCCGCCTTATAACTGGCTTCCATCAACTTCAGCGTTTCCAAATTGTCGAGCCGATCGGTTGGGAACGGCTCGCCGGTGCGCAGCCCGTGAACGAAGCTGCGTATACATTCGGTCCAGCAAATCTGATAATTTTTGACCAGATCGTATTTCAGCGGCGCTTCTCCGCTCCCGACTAAATAAAGCCGATCGGCGTCATACACCAATGTGCCTTTGGCGCCGACGATTTCCAGGCGATCGGTCGGTAGTGGCGGATAGCCCGGCGCGGAGACATTGCCATCCAACACCGCAGTGATGCCGTTTTCTCCACGTAATACGATATGCGCGAGGTCCTCCCCCGCGAGTATGGGATTAGTTTTCCCCACGCCCGCTTGCAGCACGCTGAGTGGGCCGAGTAGCGCGCGCATGGCATCGAGTTGGTGGATGAAAATTTCGAAGATCGCCAACCGTGTGAAATGTTGCATGTACGGCTGGCGCTTCAGTAGCGGCGGCAGTTCGTCCGTTAACGAAATGAGGCTGGAGCTGCGCGTGGTCATGCGCGCGTGGCGAATGTCGCCGATGCGCCCCTCGACCAGCCAGCGCTTCACGTCTTGATAATGAGGGCGGAAACGATAGTGTTCGTGCACCATGAAACGCACGCGCTCGTCGACATATTTGATGAGCTTTTGCGCTTCTTTCACAGTGGGCGTGACGGGTTTTTGGCAGGAGACATGAACCCCGCGATCGGCCGCGATCATGGTCAGCGGCCCGTGGGTGCCGACCGGCGTGGCGATATCGACGGCGTCCGGTTTAACTTGCGACAACATGGTGTCGAAATCCGCGTACACCGCCGGAATGCCAAACGCTTGCGCCTGGGCCTGGGCTTTCTCGACCAGCGGATCGCAGATGGCGACGATCTGGCAATTGGCCATTTGCTGCCAGCCGGTGAGGTGAAATCCGCTGATGGCGCCGGCGCCGGCGAAGGCGATGCGCAGCGGTCTTTCGCCAAACGCTTGCACCGGGTGGCCTAGGGCCATATTTTTCGCTAATCCTTGAAAGAAATGCTGACCATGCCTAACACGCCGAAATCGGCCGTGAATCGCGCCCCCGGGCGCAAGGCGAAGGGTGCGACACAGGTTCCTGTGGTGACGGTTTCACCCGCGCGTAACTTCAAACCGTAGGTGTTCAATTCGTTTGCCAGCCACGTCAGCGCAATGCGCGGATCGCCGAGAACGTTGGCGCCGAAACCTTCGCAGTTCGACTCGCCGTTGCACGTGACCGTCACGCGATGTTTGGCCAGATCGAGGCGGCGCCAATCGGTTTTAACTTCGTCGCCAAGGACAAATTCGTGAGCGCACGCATTGTCGGCAATGAGCGAGGGCGCACCGGCGTTGTTACATTCGGTAAAGCGCGAATCGGGCAATTCAATGGCAGGATAGAGCGCGCCGACGGCTGCCATCACTTCATCGACGCCATAGGGCTTGTCCCGCCCGGGCAGATCCTGCGCCATGCGAAAGGCGAACTCCGCCTCGCCTAACCTCATGCTGTTGCCGGTGAGAGAAATCGGTAAGCACATGGGCAGCACGCGATCGATGAACAACCGACCCGCCAGCGGACCGTCGACGCCGATGTGTTTTTGCCCGGCGCTACTGGTGGCGGCGATCTTCCAGCCGTATGCCTGTTGCCCGGAGAGGCGCGCCAATGCTTGCTGTACGGCATATCCGTCGGCGCGGTTTTGCGGCATCGCGCCGTTCAGTAAGGCCGCGATGGGAACGGCGGAGGTTCTGGCTTTCCAAATGGCGGCGGCGGATTGTTCGATGTGTTCCGGTGTCATGAATGACCTTGTTTTACGATGTTAATCAGTGGCTCGCCGCGCGCCAGGCGATTAAGATTGTCGGCAATCGCTTGGCAGCGTCGGGTGGTTAAGTTGTTAGTCCAAGCTGAAGCGTGGGGCGTCATGATTAGGTTATCGAGTTCGCGAAACGGCAATTTGGACGGCGTGCGATGATCCTCTCCTTGTTTCGGATAATAGTACCAGGTATCGATCACCGCCCCGGCGATGCGCTTGGACTTCAATGCCGCAAATAACGCCGCTTCCTCGATAATCGCGCCGCGCGCGACGTTGACGATAACGGCGTTGGATTTCATTTTTGAAAACGCGCTGGCATTGAATAATCCTTGCGTGGTTTGTGACAAAGGCGCGGCGACGACAATGAAATCCGATTCTTGCAACACGCGGTCGAATTGCGTCATGTCATCAACGCGTTCGGCGAATTCGTCGTTCGCTTTGGCCGTGCGCGAACAGGCGATCACGCGCATGCCAAACGCCCGCGCGCGGCGCGCCACTTCTCGGCCGATGCGGCCATAGCCAACAATGCCCAAGGTTTGGCCAAACAACTCGCCGTGCCGCGGGCCGCACACATAGGAGCCGGTCCAACGATCTTGGCGCAGCGCGCGATCCATGCTTCGCAGATCGATGGTCATTTCCAACATTCCCGCCATGACATACTCGGCAATGCCGATGTCGTGGCCAAATACGTTACACACGCTGGTTGAGGCCGGAAGCTTGGAAAATTCAATGCCATCCACCCCCGCGCCGGGAAGGTGCAGCAACTTCAAATGGGGCGCGGGAACGTCCCAAATCCAATCCATGGAAATGATCGCGTCAGCCTTCGCCACCGCAGCGGCAAAAGCATGGCTATCGGTTTCGTCGGCCACGTCAGTGTGCCAATTAGTATCCAGAAAATCCGCTAACAGAGCCAATCGGCCATCGTTGTCGCATTGTTTTATAAGCAATCGCATGACTCATACTCGATTAAATTCAGAACATTGTGAACAATTGTTAAAAACCCTTCCGTTGTAGGCAAGGCTTAGGTACTGTTCGTCCTGCAACGCTGAACCCTCCCTGGTAGCAGAGTACCGTAATCCTCCTCTGCATTAGGCCAGCGTTACGCTAGGCCGGGATCCGCATGGATTTCCGGCCTTTTTTCTTTTCAGCGCGGGTTCTTGCCAGCGACGTGCCAGTCGTCAATAATGGCTACCTTCCCACTCGGAAAGTCAGCATTATGCCAAGAACCCTCCT
>JANNMV010000411.1:0-1902 GCA_031398205.1 Pseudomonadota bacterium
CGCGCCCGCGTGATCATGAAGGCGGGCGACATGGCGGCGATGCCGGCCGATTGTCGCCATCAAGGTTTTTCGCCGAAACGTTCGATGTTGCTGGTGTGGGAGAACGGTTCGCCGCAAGTGGTTTATGACATTGAAGCGGGCAAGTCGCCGGTGAATCCGGTTAGTTTTTAGCTGTCATTGCGAGCGAACGCGAAGCAATCTCGTAGTAGCGGTTGAGATCGAGATTGCTTCGTCACTTGCGCTCCTCGCAATGACAGTGCAACCCTTAGCAGCAAAGGCAATATGACCGACCTCGCAATCCAAACTAAACTCTTCATCAACGGTAATTTCGTCGATGCCGCCGATGGCGCGACGATCGAGGATCTGAATCCCCACGATAATTCCAAGATTGCCGATGTCGCGTTGGCCGGAATCGAGGATGTCGATCGCGCCGTCGCGGCGGCGAAAGCGGCATTTCCGAAATGGAGCAAGATGGCGGCGATGGATCGTGGTCGCTTGCTGTTAAAACTTGCCGACAAGATAGAAGAGAAAGCCGCGGAACTCGCCCAGCTCGAAAGCCTCGACACCGGTCATCCGCTCAAAGATTCCACTCGCCTTGACGTACCACGGACGGCGATCACCTTTCGCTATTTTGGTGGTATGGCGGACAAGTTGGAAGGTAGCGTGATTCCGGTCGACCAGGGATTTTTGAACTTGGGCATGCGCGAGCCGCTCGGCGTGGTCGGGCAAATCGTGCCGTGGAATTTTCCGCTGATGTTCACCAGTTGGAAAATGGGACCAGCGTTGGCGGCGGGTAATACCGTTGTGCTCAAGCCCTCGGAAATCACGCCGCTATCGACCTTGCGTATCGCTGAACTGATGGCGGAAGTGGGTTTTCCGCAAGGCGTGGTCAATATCATTCCCGGTTATGGTCACATCGCCGGACAATGCCTCGCGGAACATCCCGACGTTGCGAAGATCGCGTTTACCGGCTCGACCGCGACGGGACGAAAAGTGGTGCAAGCCTCGGCGGGAAATTTAAAGCGTGTGCAACTGGAGTTAGGCGGCAAAGGCGCCAACATTGTGTTCGAGGACGCGTTTTTACCGGCTGCCATTAACGGCGCGGCATTTGCGATATTTCATAACCAAGGCCAAGCGTGTATTGCTGGGTCGCGTCTAATTTTGCATGAAAAAATCGCCGAGCAATTCATGGAAGGATTCGTGAAACTGGCGCAGTCGATCAAGCTCGGCAATCCACTCGACGCGGCGACAGAAATGGGGCCGCTAACCTCTGCGCTGCATCGTGATCGCGTGTTGTCCTACTGCAAAGTCGCGACCGACGAGGGTGGCCAAATCATTGCCGGCGGCAAAGCGCCAGCGGACGTTGCCCTCAGCAAAGGCTGTTACATCGAGCCGACTATTGTGCGCGCCAAGCCGACGGATCGTGTGTCGCAGGAAGAAGTATTCGGCCCCTTCGTCACCGTGACGACATTCAAGACTGACGAAGAAGCCATGGCCATCGCCAACGGCACGCAGTATGGTTTGGGCGGGGGGTTTGTGGACCAAAGATCTCACCCGTGCTCACCGTTTCGCGCAAGGCATGCGTAGCGGCATGGTGTGGATCAACTGTTATAAGCGCGTCAACCCGGCCTCGCCATTCGGTGGCGTCGGCGCCTCGGGCTACGGCCGCGAAATGGGCTTCGAGGCGATGATGCAATATACCGATGTGAAGTCGGTGTGGATCAATGTCGATGCGAATATTCCACCTTGGTACCCCAGATAAAAAATGTGGATCAAGCGCAGCGGATCCACCGAACGTTTAAATGAGCGATGGTGGATCCGCTGCGGTTGACCCACCCAACAAACTTCCGATTGATATGATCAATAAAGTAGTTGAGACAGCCAAACAAGCCCTAGCCGACA
>JANNMV010000389.1:0-2872 GCA_031398205.1 Pseudomonadota bacterium
TGCAATGCTCCTAAGGCGTATAGTTCGTCTGTGCTGACCGTCATCGAAAGTCCCCTGTTCCAGAAGCTTTGGCCGCTGTATTGGTCAGAAGAAGAGCGCGGAGAGTTCGCGGCACACATTGCCGCGAACCCTGAAGAAGGCGATCTGATTCGTGAATCCGGTGGCCTGCGGAAGATTCGCTGGAAGCGGCCAGGAACTGGAAAGTCTGGTGGCGTTCGGATCATTTATTTCGTCCGGTCACTGCCGGGCGAGGTCATGCTCGTCACCATGTTTGCAAAGGGTGACATGGAAAACATTCCTGTCGCAAAGTTAAAGGAGATTCGCCGTGCCCTCGAAATCTAAGCGCCTTAGTGAGGCCGAAATTGCTGCGTTCGAAGCCAAGCGCGACATTGGCGAGGAAATTCTGCAGTCCATTCGCGACCTGAAGGCAGGCAAAGGCCATATCGTACTTTCGCCCGCGATCGAGGCTCGTAGCAAGACGGGGCTCTCACAGTCACAGTTCGCGGCGCTGCTTGGTGTCTCCGTTCGTACGCTGCAAGGGTGGGAGCAAGGCCGAAAGCAACCTAGCGGGGCGGCTCGTACTCTGCTGGCGATCGCGCGGTCAAACCCCAAGGCCGTCCTTGCCGTTTCTAAGCAATACGCCGCTAGCGCAAAGTGAAGTCTAATTTACGTTGACGCCAGTGCAACCAATGCCATGACGCATTGCCGAAGGTTTTGATTAAAAGATTGCATAGGAGAACAACAATGTATCGACATTTCACCCGGATTTTGCGCCTTACCGGCGTCACTTTTCTCGCAGCGCTTGCGTTATCCGGCGCGGTGCGGGCGCAGGAGGTTACGCTGAAACTGCATCACTTTCTGCCGCCGATGTCGCCGTTCCACGCGAAGTTCATGCAGCCTTGGGCAGACCGGGTAATGAAGCAATCGAACGGGCGCATCAAGATCCAGGTTTATCCGTCGATGCAGCTCGGCGGCACGCCGCCGCAAATGTTCGATCAAATAAAGGACGGAATCACCGACATCGGTTGGACGGTGGCGGGCTATTCGGCGGGACGCTTTCCAACATTTGAAATATTTGAGTTGCCGTTTATGGTCAACAGCGCATCCGGCGGTAGCCGCGCGTTATGGGAATTCGTGCAAGTCAATAAGCTCGATAAAACCGAGTTTAAAGACGTCAAATTGTTAGCCGTTCATCAGCACGACGAACCGCATTTTCACATGGTCGATAAACCGATCAAGACCTTGGCCGACCTGAAGGGAATGAAAGTCCGCGCGGCGACGCGCATCACCAGTAAATTGTTGGCGGCGCTCGGCGCAACGCCGGTGGGCATGCCGATCACGCAAGTTTCCGATGCCTTATCCAAAGGCGTGATCAACGGTGCGTTGTTGCCCTGGGAAATTGTGCCCTCGATCAAGGCCCATGAGTTAGTCAAATATCATTCCGAAATAGACCCACAATCGCCGTGGCTGTACGCGACGGTGTTTGTATTCGCAATGAACAAAGAAAAATATGCCAGCCTGCCGCCGGATTTGAAGAAAATTATAGATGCGAATAGCGGTCCCGAGTTATCGATGTCGATTGGCAAAATGGCCGACGAAGAGGCGATTCCCGCGCGCAAGCTAGCGGTCGAACGCGGTAACACATTCAATACGATTTCCATGGACGAACTGAAGAATTGGCAGAAAGCCGCGCAAACCGTGACCGACGATTGGATCAAGGATCTCAACAAGCGTGGACTGGATGGCAAGGCATTGGTGAATAGTGCGCGCGAATTGATCCAGAAGTACGACAAAAAATAAGCATTTGACCACCAGGCGCGCCGCGAGGTTGCGGCGTTTGCGCAGGCGGCGCTTTCGTCCTCGGTTGTCTTAGTCCGAATAGGGGATGGCCTATGCTAGACTCATTCTCTAAGGCCGATCGATTTAATCCTACGCATTAAACAATAAATTCAATTTTAGGAGACGTGGTTAATGAGTACGTTTGACAAGGTTCGCGAGATGCTGGTCGACCAATTTCAACTCGACCCCGCTATCGTGACCCCAGAAGCAGCGCTTCAGGAATTGAAAATTGATTCGCTCGCGGCCATTGAATTCATGTTCTTGTTGGAAGAAAAATTCAATGTCGATGCGCCGATGGGTCGCGTTGACCTCAAGACCGTGGGTGATGTCGCAAACGAGATTGACCGCCTCCTGGTAGAGCAGCACAGCGACCAAAAATCGGCGGGAACCGCTGCATGAGACGGGTTGTCGTTACCGGGCTGGGCGTCATGTCCCCGGTCGGTAACGATCCGGCAAGTTTTTTTGCCAATCTGCTAGCGGGACATTCCGGGGTGGGACGGCATTCGCGCGTATTTGCCGAGGATTCCACCGCGTGGCTGACGGCCGAAGTGCCTGCTTTTGCCACCGAGGGATTTACTAAAATGCGACTCGGGACGTTGGATCGCACAACGCTGTTGGCGTTGCTGACGGCGCGCCAAGCGGTCGCCGACGCCAAGCTGGTGCCTATGGATAAAGATCGCGCCGGCGTGTATTGGGGAACGGGCCTGGGCGGCGCGACCACGATGGAAGAATCCTATCGGCAATTCCTCGGCAATGCCGCTGCGGCGCGGGTTAAACCGTCGACGGTGGTAATGACCATGAACAATGCGGCCGCCTCGGAAATCTCGCTCGAATTTGGTTTCACCGGTCAAACCTACACTTACTCAATTGCCTGCTCGTCTTCGGCCGTGGCGATCGGCGAATCCGCGCGCGCAATCCGCGCCGGCTATTGTGATTGCGTGGTTGCCGGTGGCGCCGATTCGCTGCTAACCTTGGGTTCACTGAAAGCCTGGAACGCGTTGCAAACGCTGGCGCGGGAAGATAAGGAAAACCC
>JANNMV010000588.1:0-2471 GCA_031398205.1 Pseudomonadota bacterium
CGCACCGTGGAACGCAGGCCATCGGCGCCGATAAGTAAATCGGCATCGCGGCGCGTTCCATCGGAAAAGCACGCGGTTACCTTATGCGCATCCTGCTCGATGCGATCGAGATTCATCCCCTTGTGATAGCGTTCCACAGGGAATGCATTCTTGAGCGCTTCGTAAAGCCGATTCCACGACGTCATGACCTGCGAAAATGCGCGCTCGGCGATGATGTTGCCACCCTTGTCGAGCGCGATGCGTGCCGGCAACTCGATGCCCAGGGACTGTTCCGTTTCCTCGACGCCGGCGGCGCGAAAGCCTTCGATCAAGCCCGGCAGAATTGTGATGCCTGCGCCGCGGCCTTCGAGGTCGTCGGCGACGCGCTCAAAAATTTGCACATCCCAGCCCATGCGATGCAGAACATTGCCCGCCATTAATCCGGCGATCGAGCCGCCGATGACAATGACTTTGCCGCGACAGAAAGCAACGCTTGCGGTCATGTTTTTGCGTCGCCGTCATCAAGGCGCAACCCCGCTTGTTTTTCTGCCAGTTTGATCGCCGCCATGTAATCTTCGTCGCCATAGCCTTCCCCGACCAATGCTTGGGTAAGTTGGCGCGTCAGCGCGGTGATCGGCAGCGGCACGTCGTTGCTGCGCGCGGCATCGAGCATCAGATCGAGATCCTTAAGGATCATGCGGCCGGTCATGGTCGGTGTGAAATCGCGCGGCTTCATTAGCGCCACCTTAGCTTTCAGCCAGGGCGAAGCGAGCGTGCTTTGGCCGAGGGTGTCAAGCATGAGATTCCAATCCAGCCCGGCTTTGCGGCCGAGCGTGAGCGCCTCGGCCATCGCTTGCGCGTGGGCGTAGACGAGTAGATTGACCACCAGTTTCATAATGCGCGCCTCATCGCCACTGCCCAGATAAACCTGCGCCACGCTGAAAGTCTGCACAATGGGTTTGACGGTGTTCCATGCGGTCTGCGATCCTGACACCAGCGCCGTGACGTTGCCGGTGCGGGCCGAGGCGGCGTTGCCGGAAACGGGAATGCGCAAGTAGGCTATGCCGCGCATTTGCGCCTGTTCGGCGACTTGCGCCGAAATCTCCGCTGACACCGTGCTGGTGTCGATAAAGATAACGTCGGGCTTGGCGTTATCCAGTACGCCCTGCGGCCCGAGTGCGACCTCGCGCAGCGCCGCGTCGTTGGTGATACAAGAGAATACGATGTCGGCCGCAGTGGCACATTGCGCGACCGACAGCGCTTCGCGAGCACCTAAGGCGACGAGCTTCTGTCTACTCGCCGCCGTGGGCGAGTACACCAGCAGCGTATAACCCGCCTTCAAGATAAATCCGGCCATGGCGACACCCATGCGACCGGCGCCGATCCAGCCTATGACGGGCAACGACGACATTTGTCTGCTCTCCTGTTTGATTTCAAATTTGCCTCAGGCGCCGAGGTAAAAATTGCGAACCAATTCGCTTTGTGTCAGATCGCTCAGATTTTTCCCCTCAAAAGCGATTTCACCATGCACGATGATATAGCCGCGATCGGCGATGCGGCTTGCCTCGTGAAAATTTTGTTCCGCCATGAGTACCGTCAAGCCGAAGCGCTGCCGCAGATCGTGAATAATATCGATGGTCTGCTTGACCAGCATGGGCGATAGCCCCACCGAGGGTTCATCGACCAACAACACTTTCGGCGCCGACATGATGGCGCGCGCAATGGCGAGCATCTGTTGTTGGCCACCGCTCATACTGCCGGCCAATTGGCTGGCACGCTCACGCAGTACCGGGAAGGCTTCATAACAAAATGCGAGATTGCGCTCGATCGAACCGCGCGCCGCGGCACGGAACGCGCCGAGCAGTAGATTTTCATTCACCGTCAGCTTGGGAAACAGTCGGCGCCCCTCCGGCACCAGGGTAATTCCGTGGGCGACGATTTCCTGCGGGCGCTTGCCCGTTAAGTCGATGCGCCCGTGTTCCGACTCGAGGATGATCGACCCGTGTGACGGCTTCAGCAATCCCATGATGCATTTCATCAACGTGCTTTTGCCATTGCCGTTGGTTCCCAGCAGCACCACCGTCTCACCTTCGCGCACTTGCAGTGACACGCCGTGCAACACGCGCACCGCGCCGTATCCGGCTTGCAGTGATTCGATGCTGAGCTCAAGCACCGAGATAGATCCGGCGCACGATCGGGTCTTGGATGATGGCGGCGGGCGCGGCCTCGGCGACGATTCGCCCGGCATCCAGGCACACTACCCGCTCGGAGAAGCGCATGATGGCGCGCATGATGTGCTCGATCATGATAATCGCCACGCCGCGCCGGCTCACGCCCAATATAATATCGAGCACTTCTTCTACTTCCGCGGCGGCCAGGCCCGCCATCACTTCATCTAATATCAGTAGGCGCGGTTGCGATGCCAAGGCGCGGGCCAATTCCAGCTTGCGCAAATCCACCTGGGTCAATGCGCCGGGCTTAGCGTCCGCTTT